>CAYXQV010000248.1:0-3882 GCA_964467505.1 uncultured Hyphomonadaceae bacterium
TACTCGATGAAGAACTCGGTCTCATTCTTCAGCGCCTGGCCGTAAAGCGTGTGCAGCATGGCATGCCCGGTCCGGTCAGCCGCTGCGCAGGTGCGCTGGACAGGCCCCTCGCCGAAATTCTTCGTCATGCCACCGAAGGCCCGCTGGTAGATCTTGCCTTCCTCGGTGCGCGAGAAGGGCATGCCCCAATGTTCAAGCTCATATACCGCTTCGGGGGCATTCTTGCAGAGATACTCGATCGAATCCTGGTCACCGAGCCAGTCGGAGCCCTTGACCGTGTCATACATGTGCCAGCGCCAGTCATCCGCCGACATGTTGCCGAGCGAGGCAGCAATCCCGCCCTGGGCGGCGACGGTGTGGGAGCGCGTGGGGAACACCTTGCTGATGCAGGCGGTGCGCAGACCGGCCTGGGCCGCACCAAGCGCCGCTCTCAGGCCGGAACCGCCCGCGCCGACCACAACGACATCATATGTGTGTTCGTTCCATTCATATTCGCTCATGTTCCAAGCCTCTTTCCTGACGCGGCTGGCCGGTGATCAGGCGCCCGCGGAAATCCAAATCTTCAGAACCGTCGCGGCCGTGGCCACAAACAGTGCAATCGCAGTAAAACTGTTGAGGATCATCAGTGTCGTCCTCATACCACTTTTGGAGATATAGTCCTCGATGATGACGCGCATACCGATGCGCATGTGATAGAACGCCGCGCCGAAAGTCAGGATCAGAAGGATCGCGTTCCATGGCCGCGCCACCCAGTCCACCGCGCCCTGATAGCCGGCGCCAACCGCGCTGATGGCCGAAAAGATGAACCACGGCACCAGAAAGGCCAGCGCGACAGCCGAGGTCAGCTGGCCAATATAGCTCGACACGCCGGATTTGGCTGAACCGAGCCCGCGCGCGCGCGCCATGGGGGTCGTGAAGTCCCGGGACACTGACATGATATCTGATCCTTAGATGAAGGTCGCGGCAGCCCAGATCGCCAGGGCGCCGACTATGGCAAAGGCAATATTGAACACCGACACTGCGCTTGCAGTCGCAGGATCGAATCCGATACGCGGACCGCTCCAGACCAGGTAGCGGAGACCATTGGCCCAGTGAAACAGAACTGCGGCGGCCCACAGGACAAGCACAACCTGGCCGGGGATCGACGAAATGATCGCCTCGATCTGTTTGTACAAGACCGGCGCCTGACCCGCTTCGCCCGGCGCCATGCCAAGCGCAATGATCCAGAGCGCGATCAGGAATGTCCCGAAATACAGCGCCGCACCCGTCACACGATGAAAAATGGACGCGGCCATTGTCGCATGCCATTTCCACACTTGGATGTGCGGCGACATCGGTCTTTGGTCGCTCCAGTCTGCCCCTGCCATTTACTGCCTCGCTTGCCTTGTGCGCTTGGCGATGGTTGTAGAGGGGGATGACGCCCTGTCAACGCACACCGATGGCCGCAATGGCCCGCCACATGCGGCTTGCACTCGCATTGACGGCGATGATGGCCATGGCGAGCGCCCTGCCGGCCCGCGCTGAACCGCTTGATGCGATCATCGCCGACTATGAAGCATTTGCTGCGCGCTCAAGCCCCGCCCGCATTGCACGATCACATGGCACCGCACCGCGCGACTGGGAGGATGTCAGCCCGCAGGCCGTCGCCCGCCAGGCCGAAGAGGCGCAGGCGCTGCTCAGCCGGCTTGAGGCCAGCGAAGGCGGCGAAGCCATCGACATCGCGATTCTCGGCCATATCCTCAAAGAGCGGCTGATCGCCGCAAGCCATGACACCGCGCGCATTCCCTTCACGGGCGATTCCGGGTTTCACTCCACACCGGTTTTCACCGCCGCGCACCTTCGCATATCAAGTGTCGACGATAGCGAGGCATGGATTGCGCGTCTCAACGCCTTGCCCGCCCATTTCGATCAGCATATCGCCAACATGCGCCGCGGGATCGAAACGGGCTGGACGGCACATGGCGATCCGCTGGCGACCACGATCGACCAGATCCGCGAACAGGTCGGCGATACCCCGCAGGGCTCCGATCTCTACGCGCCCTTCACCCGCCTGCCAGACCGCATCTCCCCGCCCGAGCGTGATCGCCTGCAGCGCGAAGGGGCCGACGCGGTCAGCATTGCCATGCAGGCCTATCGCGACCTGCTGGCCTTCATGGAAACCGAGTACGCCCCGCATGCGCGCACCATGCCCGGCCTTGCCAGCCTGCCCGGTGGGCGCAGGGTCTATGGCGACCTTCTTGCCCATCACACTGCGGGGGCCGGCTATTCGCCCGAGCAGGTCCATGCGCTTGGGCTGAGCGAAGTCGAACGCATTCGCGGCGAGATGGAAGCGATCATTGACGAGGTCGGTTTTGATGACGGCTTCACCGCCTTCACGCAGTTCCTGCGCAATGATTCGCGCTTCTACGCCCGCACGCCGCAGGACCTGATCGAGAAGGCCGCCGTCCTCTCCAAGCGGCTTGATGCGATCCTGCCGCGATATTTCGACCGCCTGCCGCGTCTGCCCTATGGCCTCTCCCCGGTTCCCGCTTCCATCGCGCCGGGCTACACCACCGGGCGCTATGCCCAGGGCGACCCAGAGGCCGGACGCGCGGGCACCTATCTCGTAAACACCTACCGGCTCGACCAGCGCCCGCTTTACGAACTGCCCGCGCTGACCGCCCATGAGGCGGTTCCCGGCCATCACCTGCAGATCTCGCTTGCCCAGGAGATGCGCGGCCAGCCCAGGTTCCGCGGCGATTATTACGCCACGGCCTTTGGCGAGGGATGGGCGCTCTATGCCGAGAAACTCGCCGGCGAAGCGGGCATTTACGAGACCCCCTATGAACGCTTCGGCGCACTGTCCTATGAGATGTGGCGCGCCTGCCGCCTTGTCGCCGATACCGGCCTGCACTGGTATGGCTGGAGCCGCGCCCAGGCGGAGATGTGTTTCATCGAGAACACTGCGCTCAGCGCCCACAATATCAAGACCGAGGTCACGCGCTATATCGGCTGGCCCGGCCAGGCTTCTGCCTACAAGATCGGCGAGCTGAAAATCCTTGCCCTGCGCGAAGAGGCCGAAACCGCGCTTGGCGAGGAGTTCGACATCCGCGACTTTCATGACCATTTGCTGGCCGAAGGCTCCATGCCGCTTTCGGTGCTCACCGCCCGCATGCGCGCCTGGATCGAAGCGCGCCAGGCAGATGCGCCCGCAACGCCCGCAGACATTCCGGCAGGCCCATGAAGATCACCATCATCGAAACCGGCAAGCCGCCTGCATCCATTCGTGCCGACTGGCCGGGCTATCCGGCAATGTTCGAGCGACTTGTCAGCGCCGCTGATGACGGTTTCGACTGGGAAACCCTGGCGCTGGCCGATGGCGCCGCCCTGCCCGACCCGGCCAGCCTCGACGGCGTGCTGATCACCGGCTCGCCCGCCGGCGTCTATGACCCCGAGCCGTGGATGTCACCGCTATTCGATTTCATCCGCTGGGCAGCTGCCGAAAACACCCCGCAGGTCGGCATCTGTTTCGGCCACCAGGCAATGGCGCAGGCGCTGGGCGGCCATGCGCAGCGATCCGATCGCGGCTGGGGGCTCGGGCGCCACACCTACGAGATCTGCGAGACGCGCGACTGGATGGGCGAGCAAGCCCAGCGCGGCGAGACCTTTGCCCTTGCCGTCAGCCACCGCGACCAGGTCACCGCACCGCCGCCCGGCGCAAGCGTGCTGGCGGCCAGCGCCTTCACCCCCTTCGCCGCCCTTGAATACAGCCAGGGCCCGGCGATCAGCTTCCAGGGCCACCCGGAATTTTCCGATGACTTCGCCGCCGCACTTTACGACGTGCGCCGCGCCAACCCGCTGGGCGACGACGAGGTTGACCGCGCCATCGCCACACTCAGCGCC
>CAYXQV010000249.1:0-2639 GCA_964467505.1 uncultured Hyphomonadaceae bacterium
TCGTCGGCGACCAGCGCGCCGCCGGTGCCATCACGCGACGTGGTCACGCTGACATCAACAGGTGCGTCACCGCTCAGCGTCCAACTGATCTCGTAGGTTCCGGCTTCAAAGGTGACCTCGGCGGCCGTCACCTTGGCGGTTTTCATCTCGCCAGCGGCGGTCTCGCTCGCCTTGACGGCAGCACTATTGTCTGCGGGCGTGGCGTCCTGGCCGCATGCGGCGAGCATGGCGCCAAAAGCGAGCGCCGAAACCTGCATGTAGTGTCTCATCATCAATCCTCCCGGAAGAAAGCGTATGGCCCGGAGCGCTGCCTCGCGAGGGGACAAGGCAACGCACCGGGCGGAACTGATAGTCTTCTAATAGTCGACACGGATCGACGCCACCCAGCGCCGGCCAAAGCCCTCATGCTGGTTTGGCGTGGCCACGGTATTGATGAAGCGTGTGTCGCGCTCATCAGTGAGATTGTTGGCATTGAGGGCGAAAGTCACCTTCGTGCCGTAGAGCTCCCGGGGCAGGCTGTAGCGCAGCGAGGCATCAAGACGCGAGGTCTCGTCCCAGAACTCTGTAAGGCTGTCATTCTCGGTGGTGGAGAGCCAGGCATCGCGATACTGGTAGTTCAGCCGGGCCGAGACGCCGAATTTCTCATAGAAAATCGAGCCGTTGAACACCGTATCGGAAGTGCCGGGCAGGCTGAATGTCCTGTTGTCGAGCGTTGGCGCCGTAAACTCACTGTCGATAAAGGAGATATTGGCCGACGCGCCAAGGCCGTCGAAAGGTTCGGGCAGCAATTCTTCTGCGGTTCCGATGAAATTGACCTCAAAGCCGGTCAACTCGCCATCCTCGCCATTGAAGAAGGAGTTGAAGGTCGTATCGGTTCCCGGCGCGATCAGGCCCGGTGCGAAGACAGAGCCATCAACAGTGCTGGTCCCCGGATAGATGACATTGTCGATGCGGCGGGTATAGGCGCCGACCGAGAGAATGCTGCCGGGCGCGAAATACCATTCCAGCGAAGCGTCCACGCCGAAGGATTCTTCCGGATCGAGGAAGGGATTGCCGCCATTGATCTCCAGGTCGATGGGGTCGACGCTCTGGGATGCGCGGATTTCCGAATAGGTCGGCCGCGAAACTCCCGAGGAAGCCGAAAGGCGCAGCTTCAGGTCATCGCGCAGATCGAAATTGGCGTGCACCGAAGGCAACCAGTTGGTGAAATCGCTGTCAGCACTGATTTCGGTTATCGTATCGTCAGCATTGAGCAGGTTGCCAGCGGAGGTGAAATCGGTCTGCTCCACACGCAGGCCGTAGACGAGATTGCCCCAGGAAAAATCGGTCTTGCCCGAGGCGAACAGGGCGAGCACGTCTTCTTCGATGATCGAGACCGAGTCCGGATCGAACGAAACATCAAACCCGCCAATCGAGTCTTCCCATGCCGCGCGGATACCGGGATTGTCATAGTTACGCCCGCCAATCGTATTGTTGAAGTCGGAGAACCACGGAATGGCGGTGGAAAATTGCAGGATATCCACGTCGGACGGGAAGCCCCCGAAAATCAGGGTCGAACCGCCCACGGCCTCGCGGGTGTCATACTGGCCGCCAAACTTCACTTCCGTCGGTTTTCCAGCGAAATCGAATTCGCGCGCCGCACTGAACATCAGCTTGGTCGCTTCGGTGTCGCTGCCGCCGCCAAAGACAAGGCCAAGGGTCGTGGCATAATCGATGAAGTTGATGTCGATCTCAGTGCCCGGCTGGCCGACCTGTGTCAGCGACAATTGCGGATCGAATATGTTCTCGACATTGACATTGGCGCCGACAACGCCGCCGACGCTGAACGGAAGAGGCAGGAAGGTGGAGTCTTCCGTTTCGGTATAGTTCAGGCGTGCTTCCACATTCCACCCGGCCACAAGCGTGTCATAGCCCAGCGTGTTGGTGAAGGTGGAGTTCTCATACTTGCCGTCTTCGAGCACGCGCGTGACAACCGCGACCGGCCGGAAGGCCTCGGTGCCGAGCGCAACGGGATCGACATCGAAATCGTAGCGGGTGCGCTCTTCCTCGTCGATGAACTCGGAAAACAGCGTAGAAAAGAACAGTGTGCTGTCAGAGTTCGGGCGCAGCTCGATCCGGCCGCCATAGGCATTGTCTTCGCGGCTGCCGAGATAGGACTGGAAGGTCAGCGATGAAACACTGTCATCAAGACCATCACCGGTCGTGTCCGCATATTCATATTCGCGGTTGTCGGTGATCCGGCCGCGCTTGTTGTGAGACCCGAAGACCACGAAGCCGAACTGGTCGTTGGAATAGCTGAGGCGGCCATTATACTTGTTGATCGGCACATCGCCGAGTTCCTGGTTGCCATAGCCACCCTCGGCCGAAACGCTCCAGCCTTCACGGTCGAATGGCTTGAACGTCTCGATATTGATATAGCCGACAGTGGATTCTCCGGGCATGTCTGCAGTGATGGCCTTGTTGACCTCGATGCGTGAGGTGATCACCGATGGGAAGGCGTCAAAGCGCGGGATGCGACCATCCTGGGCGCCGAGAATATCGACCCCGTCAAACGCAATCTTGGTGTAGCGGAAGGGCGCACCGCGGAAGTTGATGAAGCGCGCCTGGCCCTGGTCGCGTTCGATCGCAAGGCCGGGAAC
>CAYXQV010000249.1:2739-3874 GCA_964467505.1 uncultured Hyphomonadaceae bacterium
GATGTTCAGTGTACGAAGCTTCGTGGACATGGGACCCCTCTCCGGTAACGACCTTCGCCGGTGCAATAAATCTTTCGAACATGTGTACCAAGTGAATTATTCATGACGTAACCGCCATGATGAGTAGCCGTATCCGATATGCATAATTGGTTTACGGTCATCATTCCGTCATATATCGAACACTCACACCAGACATGGGCGCACGGTTGCGTCGCGGGCGAAACACGGTAATCTTCAACCAATGCAACACGCTCAGGCGACCGCCGACACCGCTACAGATCCATTGATAAAGGCCGCCCTGCAGATTGCCGGTTCGCATGGCGTGGGCGCTGTGAGTTCTCGCGGTGTCGGGCAGCTGGCCGGCATCTCTGCTTCGGCGGTCAATTACCGGTACGGCTCGCTCGGCGATCTGATGGCGGCGGCGAGCATGGCGGGCGACGCGGCGCGCGCCAGGGCCTGGCAGGCCGCGACAAGTGCGCTTGACGGGCTATCGCTTGGGCCGGCGGATTTCGGTCCGGCTGCGTTCAGCCTGCTGCGCAGGCTGACAGTCGACCTTCGCGGCGAGGAGGCGCTTTTCTGGCATGAGGTGATCGAGCGTTGCCGCACGCGCCGCCGGCTCGACACCATGCGGGGCGCTGCGGCCGAAGCGTCCTATTGGGCCGAACTGATTGCGCGCTGCAACCTGCCGGGGCTGCGCCCTGAGATGATGCAGGCCTTCGCCCTTGGGCTGCGGTTTGCCTGGCTGGTCTTCGAGACACCGGAGGACTTCGATCCATGGGCGTTGGCACTGGTCATGCGGTTTGCCGCACGCGCATCAGGACAAGTGCCGGCAACGGCGGAAGACAGCGCCTGGCGGCGGCGCGCGGAAGCTCAGGCCGACCTGGAAACGGCCCACGCCATTCCCGCCCACGAGACCGCAGGACGGATCATCGAGGCGGCGACCTGGCTGATCATGACGCAGGGCGCCGAAGCCGTGACACATCGCGCGATTGCGTCACACGCGAAACTGTCCGTGTCATCGGTACAGCATTTCTTCGGCACGCGCCGCGCCATCCTGCTGGCGGCATTTCGCAGGATTTTCGAAGCGGCCAGGCAAAGGGCGCTTCCACCTGAGCTGCCAGTCGCAGCGCTGGAT
>CAYXQV010000250.1:0-3841 GCA_964467505.1 uncultured Hyphomonadaceae bacterium
TGCAAGATCTTCATCGCGTCCGGCGCGGGCGGCAATGGCTGTGTCAGTTTCCGGCGCGAGGCCTATGTCGAGTTTGGCGGGCCGGACGGCGGTGATGGCGGCCGGGGCGGGGATGTCTGGGCACTGGCCGATGACAGTCTCAACACGCTGATCGATTATCGCTACAAGCAGCATTTCCGCGCCGGGCGCGGGGTGCATGGCATGGGCAAACAGCGCACGGGCGCCGGTGGCAAGGATGTCGAGATCAGGCTGCCCGTTGGTACGCAGATCTTCGAGGAGGACCGC
The DNA here is from genome assembly GCA_964467505.1 of uncultured Hyphomonadaceae bacterium. GTDB lineage: Bacteria > Pseudomonadota > Alphaproteobacteria > Caulobacterales > Hyphomonadaceae > UBA5336. The sequence continues at coordinate 286 of CAYXQV010000250.1, forward strand.
GAAACCCTGATCGCCGACCTGACCGAGCCGGGCCAGCGCGTGTTGCTGGCTGAGGGCGGCAATGGCGGCTGGGGCAATATCCGGTTCAAATCCTCGACCAATCGTGCCCCGCGCCGGGCCAATCCCGGTGAGCCGGCCGAGGAGCGCTGGATCTGGCTGCGGCTGAAACTGATCGCCGATGCCGGCCTCGTCGGGCTGCCGAATGCCGGCAAGTCAACCTTCCTGTCGGCGGTGACAGCGGCAAGCCCGAAGGTTGCAGACTATCCCTTCACGACGCTGCATCCGGGCCTTGGCGTGGTTGATCTGGGCCCCGGCGCGCGGTTCGTGCTGGCGGATATTCCCGGCCTGATCGAAGGGGCGGCGGAAGGCGCAGGGCTTGGACATCGCTTTCTCGGCCATGTCGAGCGCTGCCGGGTTCTGCTGCACCTCATCGATGCCACGCAGGATGATGTTGCCGGCGCCTGGCGCACGATCCGCGGCGAGATCGAGGCCTATGGCGGCGGGCTGGCTGAAAAGCCGGAAATCATCGCGCTGTCAAAGATTGATGCTCTGCTGCCGGAACAGGTCGATGAGCAGGCGGAGCTTCTGGAGGCGGCTTGCGGGCGCGCACCATTGCGCTTGTCCGGCGTATCCGGGCAGGGCGTGCGACCCGCGCTTGGTGCCATCGCCCGGGCGCTCGACATGATCGCGGCAGAGGATGCAGGCGACGATGAGGAGGCCGAAAGCGGCTGGTCGCCGCTGGGCTGACCCCTTTAGCCGCTTGAGGGACGCGCACGCCGCCCTAATTCGCGCTTCATGAGTGAACTCTTCGACAATCTCGACACGGTCGACCTTGCGCCGACGCGCGTAGCCGGCCTGAAGCGGCTGGATGCGTTCCAGACGGCGATGGGCAGCCGCTATGCGACGCAGCGCAATCATGATCTCGGTCCGCACGACCGGCGCAATGTCTCGATGCTGTCGCCCTGGATCCGCACCCGTCAGGTGCTGGAGGAGGAGGCGGTGGCTGCCGCGCTTGATCGGTTCGCCTTGTCAACGGCTGAGAAATTCATCCACGAGGTGTGCTGGCGAACCTATTTCAAGGGCTGGCTGGAACATCGACCGGCTGTCTGGGAGGCCTATTGCGAGGCGCTGGGCCGCCAATATGACCGGCTCGCTGAAAATGGGGGTTTGCGCGCGGGCTGGGAAGAGGCGGTAGACGGGCGCACGGGCATCGACTGTTTCGACGCGTGGGCAACAGAACTGACCGAGACGGGTTATCTCCACAACCATGCGCGCATGTGGTTCGCCTCGATCTGGATATTCACCCTGAAACTGCCCTGGGAACTGGGCGCGGACTTCTTCCTGCGCCACCTGATGGATGGCGATGCTGCTTCCAACACGCTGTCCTGGCGATGGGTCGGCGGGCTGCACACGCCGGGCAAGACCTATCTGGCGCGGCGCGCCAATATCCGCAAATACACGGATGGTCGCTTCGACCCGGATGGCCTTGCGGGTGAAGCGCCGGCGATGGACGGCTTTGCCAATCCCGGACGCACGGAGCTGCGCGCTGGCGACGGCTTGCCTGAGGGCGATATCGCGCTGCTGCTGACCGAAGAAGACATGAATGTCGAGACCCTTCGCCCGCCGGGCGCCAGCGTGAGGGCGCTGGCCGGCGTGGTCTTTCCAGATGCGCGCAGTCGGGAAGGGGCCGGCGCAGTGGCAAGGGCGTTTGTCAGCGATGCGATGGCGGATGCGCTCGCACGCGGTGAGGCAGCGTTCGGCGTCAGCGGCCAAAGGCTGGAGGCTGGCGGCGATCTTGCCGAGCAACTGCGCGAGCTTGCCAGTGCAGCGGGCACGGACATGATCCTGACGGGTTTCCCGCCGGTCGGCTGGGTGCGCCCGAAACTCGATGCGGCGCGCAAGGCGCTTGCCGGTGAGGGCATTCACCTTCTCTATCGCCAGCGCGACTGGGACGCTGCTTTCTGGCCACATGCGACGGCTGGTTTCTTCAGGCTGAAAAAGCAGGTACCGGCCACACTGGCCGAGCTTGGCCTGCCGGTTTAGGGTGCGCACATGACTGATATGATCCTGAATGACGAAGGCTCGAAACTCACCGCTGAGGTTGATGGCCTTGAACTGAAGATCGATTATTCCTGGGAGCGGCCAGGTATCATGCGCGTTGAGTTCGTGCAGGTGCCCCGCGAGCTTGGCGGGCGCGGCCTTGGGACTGCGCTTGTCGGCGCATTGGTGGAGAAGGCGCGGGCCGAGGACTTCCGGCTCGTCCCGATTTGCGGCTTTGCCAAGGCGCAGCTGGCCAGGCATCCCGAATGGCAGGACGTGCTGGATTGACCGCGCCCTTCTGGAAGACAAAGCGCCTCGACGAGATGGACGAGGCGGAGTGGGAGTCGCTGTGCGATGGCTGCGCCAAATGCTGCCTGCTCAAGCTTGAGGATGAAGACAGCGGCGAGATCGCCTATACGCGGCTGCATTGCCGCCTGCTTGATGCGCAGACCTGTCGGTGTTCGGACTATGCCAATCGCAAGGCAAAGGTGCCCGACTGTGTGAAGCTGACGCCGCAGAAGATCGAGGAGATCAGGTGGATGCCGCGCAGTTGTGCCTATCGGCTGGTGCATGAGGGCCATGACCTGCCCGACTGGCACCACCTTGTCTGTGGCGACCGGGACCGCATCCACCGCGAGGGCCATTCGATCAGGGGCCGCACGAAGAGCGAGGACACGGTGCTGGAGGAAGACCAGATCGACTGGATCGTGGACTGGAAGGGCAATGCGCCATGACGCAAGTGAAGATTTGCGGGCTGAACGATCCCGACACGGTGCGCCTGGCCGCTGCGGCAGGGGCGGACTGGATCGGCTTTGTCTTTGCCCCCGCCAGTCCGCGTGCGGTGACACCTCAGGCAGCGGAAAACCTGCTCTTGCAGGTGGGGCGCGCGGTCCCGGTTGCCCTGCTGGTCGATCCGGATGACGAACTGCTCGATCGTGTGGCAACGATCGGATTTCCGGTTCTCCAGCTGCACGGGAGCGAGAGCCCCGAACGCCTTGCCGAAATCCGCGAGCGCACGGGCGCGCAGGTCTGGAAGGCGCTGGGCGTGGACACGCGCAAAGACCTGTCGCGCGCGTGCGAATATGGCGCTGCAGACCGGCTCTTGATTGATGCGCGCCCGCCGCCGGGTGCCGCGCGCACCGGTGGCCATGGAAGCGCGTTCGACTGGTCGCTTCTGGATGGCTGGCGCGCACACCGGCCCTGGCTGCTCGCCGGTGGGCTGACGCCGCAAAACGTCGCCAAAGCAGTGGAGCGCACCCGCGCAACGGCGGTCGATGTGTCCTCTGGCGTCGAGCGGGCGCCGGGCCTAAAGGATATACACAAGATACGTGCCTTCATCCGGGCGGCGAAAGGACTGGAGAAATAATGAGCAAACCTAACGCATTGTCCCAGTGGCCAGACGAGAATGGCCGGTTTGGCGAGTTTGGCGGGCGCTATGTCGCCGAGACGCTGATGCCGCTTGTGCTCGATCTTGAGGCGGAATATCGCAAGGCAAAAACCGACCCGGCCTTTGACG
>CAYXQV010000251.1:0-2103 GCA_964467505.1 uncultured Hyphomonadaceae bacterium
AAACACTGGCGGTCCGAGGAGGATTCGAACCCCCGACCCCTTGATTCGTAGTCAAGTGCTCTATCCAGCTGAGCTATCGGACCTGACCAGTGAGCGCGGAGACATAGCGCCCGCGTCGCCGGCATGCAAGCGCTGCGTTTCATGCGCCATTCCTTTTTTGTCAGGCCTGTGACTGGCCGGCATGCCAGACGCCGCGTGCGATCGCGCGCGCCAGCGTTGATGCGGCCAGTTCACCGATCCGCGTCAGCCTGACCGGGTCGGTTTCGCTCGCCGCCAGCCCCGTGGACATGACAAACACCGTATCGCCGTCAAATGGCGCGAAAACCGGGCGGATGGCGCGCGCCAGGCCTGCCAGCGCCATGTCGGCGACCCGCTGGCAATCGGAGGCAGAAAGCGCGGCATCGGTGGCAATGCAGGCAATGGTGGTGTTGGTGCCGGGCGCCGGATTGATCTTGGCGCCGCCCCAGTCCTCGGCGTCTGCAACATAGTCCGCAGGCGGGCGCGCACCGCCGAACTCGCCGTCGATCTCATGCGGCCAGGCCCAGAAACAGTCGGTTCCCGGCATCATGACCGATCCGAAACAGTTTACCGCGACCAGCGCGCCAACCGTCATGGCGTCACCCGTGCGGATGCTGGCGGTGCCCTGCCCGCCACGCCGGTTGCCCGCCAGTGCACCAAACCCGGCGCCCGCCCGTCCGAGCAATACGCTGTCGCCCGCACTGCGATAGGCCGCGCGGCCAAGCTCTCCATAGGGCGGGGCAGCGCCCCAGTCCTTGTTACCGCCATTTGCCAGGTCGTACAGAATGGCCGCCGGCACGATCGGTGTGCGCGGGACGCCCGGCCTGTCCGCCAGTGCAAAGCCTCGCCCCGCCGCGCCAAGCTCGGCGGCCACGCCATCAGCGGCTGCAAGGCCATAGGCGCTGCCGCCCGACAGGACGATGGCGTCGACCTTCTGCACCAGCCTTCCGGCACGCAGGAGATCGGTCTCGCGCGTGCCCGGGCCACCGCCGGCCACCGCCACTGCTGCAGTCACCGGCACATGGCTGACAATCACGCTGACGCCGGTGGCCACCGACACATCCTCGGCCTGTCCGACCGCAAGGCCGGGAATGTCCGTGATCGAATTGCGTGGGCCCGGACTTGCCATCGGGTGTGTGCCTTTCGTTCTTGATGATGAGGGCCTAATGTGAAACCGAACAACTGCCAAGCCGGACCAAGGGGGCTGACAATGTCGCACAATGTATCATTTTTTCGGGGCATGGTCGGTCTGGGACTGGCCATAGCGCTTGCGGGATGTTCGCGCGCCCCGGCACCGGACGCTGGCGAGCCTGCCGCGCCGCCGGCTGCCAGCGTCGAAGACTGGGCGCATGGTGGCATGGTGGCGGCTGCTGACCCGCGCGCTGTTGAGGCCGGGCTCGACGTGCTGCGCCAGGGCGGACATGCCGTCGATGCGGCGATCGCGGTTCATGCCGTCCTCGGCCTGGTCGAGCCGCAAAGCTCCGGGCTTGGCGGCGGGGCCTTCATGCTGGTCCATGATCGCAAGAGTGGCAAGACAGTGGTTTATGACGGTCGGGAAACCGCGCCGGCGGCCTCTGATGAGGGGCTTTTCGTGGCAGAAGACGGGGTTCTCGGATTCGTTCCGGCCTGGCAGTCGGGGCGCTCGGCCGGCGTGCCGGGCCAGGTGGCTCTCTACAAGGCCGCGCACGACGCCCATGGCCGGGCTGACTGGGCAAGCCTGTTCGCGCCCGCCATCGAACTGGCCGATCGCGGGTTTGAAGTCTCACCACGCCTTGCCGGGCTGCTTTCAAATGAGCGCTTGCGGGGCGCTGTGCGTCTTGATGAGCATCCTGTTTCAGCAGCCTATTTCTATCCCGGCGGCGAGCCGCTTGGCGTTGGCGACATCCGCGACAATCCCGATTATGCCGAAACCCTTCGCGACATCGCTGCAAGCGGTCCGGCAGCTTTCTACACCGGATCGCGGGCGCAAGCGATCGTCACCGCTTCGCGCGAGGCACCGCTGGGGGGCGCGATGACGCTCGCTGACCTGGCCAATTATGCCGTGATCGAAAGGGAGCCGGTTTGTGGAGACTTCCGCAACTGGCG
>CAYXQV010000251.1:2203-3799 GCA_964467505.1 uncultured Hyphomonadaceae bacterium
GCGCGGGCGGGCGATGTGTTCGCCCCGGGCGCGAAGCCTGTGCCGGGCGACCCTGCGAAGGTGATGGGCAGTGGTTCGATGATCGATCTGTGGGGCCGTGACACAAGCGATGACGCGCCGGGCACCTCGCATATCTCAATCGTCGACATGCAGGGCAATGCCGTCTCGATGACGGCAACGGTCGAGTCCGCCTTCGGCAATTCGCGCATGGTGCACGGCTTCCTTCTCAACAACCAGCTGACCGATTTTGCCAGACAGCCGGATATCAATGGCCTGCCGCTCGCCAATGCACCCGCTGGCGGCAAGCGGCCGCGATCCTCGATGTCGCCCACGCTTGTCTTCAACGCCGATGGCAGCCTTGCCATGGTGACCGGGTCGCCCGGTGGCAATTCGATCATTGCCTATGTCTCGAAATCGCTGGTGGCCGTGCTGGACTGGGAAATGAGCGCCCAGGAAGCGGTTGACCTGCCCAATATTGTCGCGCGTGGCCAGCAGGTGCGCGTGGAGACCGACATGCCGATGGGCAGCGCCTGGGCAGAAATGCTCCGGCAGGCCGGCTATGATGTCCGGGAAAGTGCCGGGGAGAATTCCGGACTGCATGTCATCGTCGTGCGCGATGACCGGCTAGAGGGCGGAGCGGACCCGCGTCGTGAAGGTGTCGCGACAGCCTTGCCGAGATGACATGATGACAGGCCGAGCCATCCGCCGCATGCCGGGGGAGGGCACGATTGCTTGATGCCCGGGAAAGCTCGCGATACAGCCGGTTGCAGCACGTCTCCTGCAAACCTTGAAAGGGTCTGGCCATGGATTTTGAAGCCGCGCGCCGCACGATGGTCGATTCCCAGATTCGTCCCGATGATGTGACGGAACCTGAAATCGTGAACGCCTTCCTGCAGGTGCCGCGTGAAGCCTTCATCCCGGCTTCGAAACGCACGCTCGCCTATAGCGAATTCGAGATACGCACTGGCGAGGACCGCGCCCTGTGGACCCCGCGTGACACTGCGAAACTGATCAAGAGCGTCGACCCACGCCCTGGTGATGCCTGCCTGCTGATTGGTGCGGGCGCAGGCTATGAGGCGGCACTGATGTCACATCTGACGGAGACCGTGATTGCGCTTGAGGAGGACGAGGATGCGGTCGCAAGCCTCGCTCAGCGCCTTGCCGATCTCGGCTTCGACAGGGCCGTCGCAGTGGAGGGAAAGCTCACCGAGGGCCTGCCGGGAGAGGGGCCGTTCGACTGCATTCTCATATGCGGAATGGTCGAGCGGGTGCCCGAAACGCTGACAGATCAGTTGGCCGAAGGCGGGCGGCTCGCAGCTGTGGTGCAGGTCGATGCGGCACTCGGCCGCGGGCGTGTCTATACGCGCAGCGGCAACGTGGTCAGTTCTCGCGAAACATTCGATGCGTGTCCGCCGAAGTTCAAGGCGTTTGACGCACCGGCAGTCTTTCAGTTCTGAGGCTTTTGCCTGTTCGGGAATTGCCGGACAGGCTGCGGCGTGAACAATGTTCACTTTTTCTCAGCCTTGAACTGGCACTTTTCATGCGAGAGCGGAATTCGGGAGACAGTGATGATGAATTGCGCAAAGATTGCGTTGA
>CAYXQV010000252.1:0-3786 GCA_964467505.1 uncultured Hyphomonadaceae bacterium
ATGGTTGTGAGCAGGCGGCGCCCCACTCCCGATGAGGTTCGTATCTGGGCGCGCGTGGCCCGGACCGTAAAACCGCTTGCCGGGCATACCGATGTGCCTGAAAGCCCGCCCGAGGACGAACCGCCGGCAACCGCACCGCCACCGCAATCCGCCGCGCGACCTGCGGGCAAGCCCCGCGCCTCCGGGCCGGCGATGAAGTCAACCCCACATGCGACGCCGCGCAGCATTTCGGGCAAACCGTCCGCCGCCCCGGCCTATCGCGGAAGCGAGCGCCAAGTCCGCCGCGGCCGTGTCGATTTCGAGGCCCGGTTCGATCTTCACGGCCACACCCAGGCCAGCGCCGATCGCGCGCTGAGATCCTTTCTTGCCGGCCAGCAGCGCGCCGGCGTGCGCTGCGTGCTGATCATCACCGGCAAGGGGCGCAGCGGAGAGTCGGTGCTGCGGCGCAACTTTCTCCACTGGCTGGACACATTGCAGGGCCGCCAGCTGGTTTCCGGCTGGTCTGAAGCCCATGCCCGCCATGGCGGGCATGGGGCGTTCTATATCTTTCTCAGGCGCCCGGCGCGTTGACTTGAAGTCAGCCGAGTACTTCGCCGAGAAAGCCGCGCAGGCCTTCCCAGCTGCGCCGGTCGGCATCGGCGCTGTAGAGCGTTCCCATCTCACGATTGTCTGCGCCCGGCGTGGTGAAAGCGTGCATGGTGTTACCGAAGGCGTGAAGCTGCCAGTCTGCGCCGGCCGCAGACATCTCTTTTGCCAGTGCCAGGACGCTGTCGGGCCCGGCCATCGGATCGTCCCAGCCATGATAGGCAACGACCTTTGCGGAAATCGTCGGTTGCGGCAGGTTGGCAGGCGGGACAAAGAGCCCATGGAAACTTGCCACGCCGGCAACATCCTGGCCGGCGCGCGCCATGTCGAGCACGCAAAGCCCGCCGAAACAGAAGCCGATCGCCGCGCGCCTTGATGTGTCGATGCCTTCGAGCGTCCTTGATTGCTCGATCGCAATGTTCAGCCGCTTCTGAAGTTCGCCGCGGTCCTCCATCAGCGGCGTCATCAGTGCCTGGTTTTCCTCGATCGTCGCGCCGCGCTTGCCCTTGCCGTAAACATCTATCGCGAATGCGCCATAGCCCAGATCGTCGGCAACCTTTTCTGCCATTCCCTTTTCATAATCCGACAACCCGCCCCAGGCATGGGCGACGAGCACGACCGGCCTGGGTGGACCATCGGGGAGCGCAAGATAGCCCTCAAAGGTCTGACCGTCTGCCTGATACTCGAAACTGTGCTTTGTGATCGGCATGTCGAATGTCCTCCTGGAGTTTGGCGTCAGGCTACAGGCCTGGCATCGCGAAATCAGCCCCCTTTCGCCCGCTTGTCGGAAAAAATTCATGGGCTGACGCAGCGCTTGCTGCTGACAGGCCCCTTTCTATCGCACGCCAAGCCGTTTATGGCAGGAGAAGCTCAGGGGCAGGCCGAATGGCGGGACACGCAACGCATGCTCGAGATTGAAAAACTGACCCGGACCTTTGGCCAGCAGGCTGCCGTCGATGCGGTCAGTTTCCGGGTTGCCAAAGGCGAGGTGCTGGGATTTCTCGGTCCCAACGGGGCTGGCAAGTCAACGACGATGCGAATGATCGCGGGTGTGATCCTGCCCGATGCCGGGGATGCGCGCATTGACGGCCACTCGATCACGAGTGCGCGGGCGAGCGCGCAGGCACAGCTTGGCTACCTGCCGGAAGGCGCCCCCCTCTATGACGACATGACGCCACCGGAATTCCTCGCCTTCCTTGCGGCGGCGCGCAACCTGCCGCGAAGCGAGCGCGGCGGGGCGATCGACCGGGTCATCGCAGATACGCGGATTTCCAGCGTGGTCTCCAGGCCGATCGGGGCGCTTTCCAAGGGCTATCGCCGCCGGGTCGGGCTTGCCGGCGCCCTCCTGCACGACCCGCCCGTGCTGGTACTCGACGAGCCGACCGATGGCCTCGACCCGAACCAGAAGCGGGCGGTGCGCGCACTGATCGCGCGGCTTGCGCCCGATCGCGCAATCCTCATCTCCACTCACACGCTGGAAGAGGTCCCGGCCATGTGTCACCGGGCACTGATTGTCGATCACGGCCGTATCGTTGCCGACGGCACGCCGGAGGAACTTGCCGGCACCGACACGCTGGAAGAGGCGTTCCGCAAGCTCACCCGGCAGGATGACGATGCGGGGGCAGGCGCACAGTGAACCGGGTCACTGCATCCTTCAGGGGCCTGAAGGCGGCCTATTGGCGCGAGATGTCCGCCTATTTCGGGGCCCCCGTCGCCTATGTGTTCATGACCGTTTTCCTCGTCGCGCTCGGCCTTTTCACATGGCAGGGCGCGCGCTTCTTCGACACCGGCGCGGCTGACCTGGCGCCATTCTTCGTCTGGCATCCATGGCTCTACATGATCTTCCTGCCGGCGCTGGCCATGCGCCTTTGGGCCGACGAGCGCGCCGCAGGGACCGATGAGTTGCTTTTGTCCCTGCCGGTGGGGCTGGCGGGGCTGGTGGCCGGCAAACTGCTGGCGGCCTGGAGTGTCGCCCTGGCGGCGCTCGCATTCACTCTGCCGATGTGGCTCAGCGTGAATTATCTCGGCAATCCGGACAATGCTGCAATCGCGCTGACCTATTTCATGTCCGCGCTGATGGCGGGCGCTTATCTGGCCATCGGTGCGGCAGCTTCGGCAATGACAAGCCGGCAGGTCACTGCCTTCGTTATCGCCGTGGTGGTCGCTTTCCTGTTCACAGCCGCCGGCTGGCCGCTCGTCCTGTCGGGGATTTCAGGCATTGCCGGCGCCGGTATGGCCGAAACCGTTGCACGCTTCTCGTTCCTGACCCATTTCGAGGGCGCCCAGCGCGGGGTGCTGGAATGGCGCGCGGTCTTCTTCTTTTGCAGCGTGATCGTGTTTTTCGGCGCGCTCAACACGCTCTGGGCGGCGCGGAGGCGGGCGCCATGATGGAGTTTGTGACAGGGCGCGGCTGGTTTGCCGCGATGGCAGCGCTCGCAGCGTTGATTTTCGTGGCAGCAAACACGCTGTTCCAGCCGCTGCTTGCGCCCGCGAGGATCGATTTCACCGCCCGGCAGCTGTACACGCTGTCGCCGGCCACACGCACGACGCTGGAAAATCTCGCCGAACCGGTGGACATCACGCTGGTCTATACGCGCCGCGTGGGCCAGGACTATCCCGCGATCCGCGCCTATGCGGCACGCCTGCGTGAGTTGCTCGACCTTTATGAAAGCCGGTCGGGCGGGCGCCTGCGGGTCAGCGAAATCGACCCCGAACCCTTCTCGCTGGCCGAAGACCGCGCGCTCGCTTCGGGAATTTCGGCGATCGAGACCGAGGGGACCGATCCGCTCTATCTCGGCCTTATCGGCGTCAACACGGTTGATAATGAGCGGATCATTCCCTTCCTTTCACCCGATCGCGAGGGATCGCTGGAATATGACCTGACGCGACTGATCGCGCGCCTCGACGATCCCGCCCCGCCGCGTGTCGGCATCGTTACCAGCCTTGCGGGCATGCGCGGAGACGGGCGCGAAAGCGGCTCGGCGATCCTGCGTGATCTTGCCAGGAGTGTTGCCATCGAGCCGCTGCAGGACGACTTTGTCAGCCTGCCGGACGGGCTCGATGCGCTGGTGCTGGCCCATCCGCGCGCGCTCGGCGACTACCAGCTCTGGCTGATTGACCAATACCTCATGGGCGGGGGACGGCTGATCTGGCTTGCAGACCCCGCTGCCAAGGCCGGGGCCGCAACCAGCATAATGGATG
>CAYXQV010000253.1:0-3783 GCA_964467505.1 uncultured Hyphomonadaceae bacterium
ATGTCCGGGGTCGTTTCAGAAACAGTCCCTTTGCGTTACTCAGACAGCCTCTTGGCGCGAACTTTGTCGCATTGCGGACCGGCGGGGTTGGCGGCAAGACTGAACCAGTGGCAGCGATGATGAAAATCCTGTCAGGCTGGCGCTGGCCGGCACTGGCCATACTGGCATCGCTTGGCATGCTCGGCGCAGCGCATCTGTTCGAGCGCGTTTTCCTGCTTGATCCCTGCCCGCTTTGCCTGAAGCAGCGCGAAGTTTACTGGGCGGTCGCCGCCATGGCGCTGACGGGGCTCGGCCTGTCGAGCATGCGCCCGACACGGCGTTTCCTGCCCGCCCTCAATATACTGATTGCACTCGTCTTCCTGGTCGGGGCCGTGGTCGCGCTCTACCATGTCGGCGTCGAAAACGGCTGGTTGACGGCACCGTCAGGCTGCGCGGCCGGGGCCAGCCGGGAGGAGATCATTTCCGCCCCGATCAACCTTGACGCGCCTGTCGCGACCGCTTCGTGCACTGATGTGGCCTGGCAGTTCCTGGGCCTCTCAATGGCGGCATGGAATGCGCTTGTCTCGGTCGGCCTGGCGGGCCTGAGCCTGCTTGCCGCAAAAAGCACCGCAAATCCTCGCCTGGCTTGAATGGACACGGCGCTCAAGACACCCGCCTCCTCAACCGGGGGCGCGCGGGCGCGGCATAAGCGTCGGAAAACGCCCTGACCGAGATTGAAAAGTGCTCGTCCTACAGACCGGCAAGCCAGTCCAGCAAAAGCGCATTGACCTCATCGGCGCGCTCCTGCTGGGTCCAGTGGCCGCAGCCTTCGAGCACATGCGCGCCGCGCAGGCCGGGAAGGTGCGCGCGCATCGCCTCGACCGGATCACCGGGAAAGAAGCTCAGGACCGGATCCTTCGTCCCGCCGATGAACAGGCTTGGCTGCTGAATGGCATTGGACGGCAGGCTGGTGAGGAAGTCATGGTCGCGCTGGCTGTTGCGATAGCGGTTGAGCGGACCGCGAAAGCCTGACGCGGCGAACTGGCCAGCATAATAGGCGACATCTTCCTGGCTGAACCAGGCCAGCGGCATGGGCGGTTCGGGCAAGCGATCGAGCACACCCTCGCCGACCTTCTTGTCGTTTGGATAGCTGCCATCAGGCGCTTCGCCGCAGATCGAATAGTAGAATTTGCGGATACTGGCCGCAGGGTCAGCCTCCAGCTCGGCCTCGGCCACGCCCTCATCCTGGAAATAGACAATGTAGAAAAACTTGCCCTGATCGGTGAAGACCTGCCGGAACACCTCAAGCGCCGGCTTCGGGCCGGGCGGAATATGCGGAACCGACATGCCGCAAACCGCCCTGAAGCGGGCCGGATGGGCCAGCGCACTGGTCCAGGCAATGGGCGCACCCCAGTCATGGCCGACAATCACGGCTGGCCCGCCGGGCGAGAGCACCCCGGCTATGGCCTCCATGTCGGCGGCCATCACGTCAATGGCATAGGCGGCAACCTCGTGCGGCTTGTCGCTTCCGCCATAGCCGCGCACATCGGGCGCTGCCACGCGGTAGCCGGCGCTGCCCAGCGCAGCCAGTTGGTGCCGCCAGGAATACCAGCTTTCCGGAAAGCCATGAACCAGAAGCACCAATGGCCCACCCTCAGGACCGGACAGCGCCACACGGTGGTTGAGGCCATTCGCCTCGATCATGCGCAATTCGATTTCCATGAAGGCAGCTTGGCAGCACGCCGCGATGCGCGCAAGCGACTTTTCGATCGCACGGTTCAGCGCGTGATGCGCCGGCGCGAAAGGTCGGAGCCAAGCTGAGGATGCAATGACATCTTCTGGAATTTGGGGTCGATGCGAGCGCAATGTCGTCTGGCCTGGTGGCGCCCAGTGTGAAATTGCGCGGCACCAAGCCGGTTGCCATCGTATCATTTCCACGGCGCCCTTGCCTGGATGCCAACCCTCCGGCGCGCGGGAGCTTGAACCTGCCGTGCAGGCAGACTAACCATGACTGTGAAATGGCAGAAGTATCCGATTCCCGTTCGCTCATGCAGGCACTGGATGCGCGCTCACGGCATATTTTCCGCAATATCGTGGAAAGTTATCTTGAAACGGGCGAGCCGGTGGGCTCGCGCCGGCTCTCGCGTTCGGGCATCTCGCTCTCGCCCGCTTCGATCCGCAATGTCATGGCCGATCTTGCCGATCTCGGCCTGATCGATGCCCCGCATATTTCCGCAGGCCGCCTGCCGACGCATGCCGGGCTGCGCCTGTTCGTGGACGGCTTCCTGGAAACCGGGGAACCCAGCGAGGCTGATCGCAGCGAGATCGAGGGACGCCTGGCGAGCGCCGGGCGCGACATGACCGGCGTCCTGTCGGAGGCCTCCGCGCTGCTGTCCGGGCTGGCGGGCGGGGCCGGGCTTGTTTCCTCCCCGACGCGCGAGGCACCGGTGCGCCATGTCGAATTCGTCCCGCTTGGCACGCGCGAGGCGTTGTGTGTGATCGTGACCGAGGATGGCGACGTGGAAAACCGGCTGATGCGCCTGCCTGACGGTCTGCCGCCTGCCGCATTGATCGAGGCGGGCAATTATCTCTCAACCCGCACGCGAGGGCGCACACTCGTCGAAGCCCAGGGCGCCATTCGCGCGGAACTGGCCGAACGCCGCGCGCAGCTCGATGAGGCCTCGACCGCACTTGTCGAGCAGGGGCTTGCCGAATGGGGCGGGTCGAGCGGATCGCGCGAGGACGCGCGCACACTGATCGTGCAGGGGCGGGCGAACCTGCTGGAGGATGCAAGCGCGGCCGAGGATCTCGACCGTGTGCGCCAGCTCTTCGACATTCTCGAACGCCAGCAGGCGGTGCTCGACATCCTTGATTCGACTCGCGAGGCGGCGGGTGTGCGCCTTTTCATCGGATCAGAGAACAGGCTGTTTCCGCTCTCGGGTTCAAGCGTGATCGTGGCTCCCTATATGAACGCGCACAGACAGGTGATCGGCGCGCTCGGCGTAATCGGGCCGACGCGCCTCAATTATGCCCGTGTCATACCGATGGTCGATTATACCGCCCAGGTGGTTGGTCGGCTCATTGCCAGCGGGCGCGGAAAGGAAGGCATCTGAATGAGTGACGAGACGACGCGTCTGGACGAAGAAGACGAGGTCAGCATGCAGCCCGGCGAGGATGGTGAGACCGGCATGGGGGATGGCGTAGCGGCGCCTGAAGCCGCTTCCGGCGAGACCGAAGCCCCGGGCGAAGCCGAAGCTGAGGCCGAAGCCCGCGAGCCGACGCCGCAAGAGCAGGTCGCTGCGCTTCAGGCAGAGACTGCCGAGCTGCGCGACAGGCTGTTGCGCTCACTTGCCGAGGTGGACAATGTCCGCAAGCGGGCCGCACGCGAGGTTGCCGATGCGCGGGCCTATGCGATCGAGAAATTCGCCGGCGACCTGCTTTCCGTCTCGGACAATCTGGCACGCGCGCTTGAGGCCCTTCCGGAGAACGACCGTCATGAGCTGTCGCAGGCCGGCCGCGACCTGCTGGGCGGTATCGAGATGACGCAGAAGGAACTGCATGCTGCGCTGGCGCGCAATGGCGTGACGGCGGTCGATGCGGTGCCGGGCGCGGCGTTCGACCCCAACCTGCACCAGGCTGTCAGCCAGATACCCTCGCCCGAGCCCCAGGGCACGATTGCCCAGACATTCCAGTCCGGCTGGAAGATCGGCGAGCGCGTGCTGCGCGCGGCCATGGTTGCCGTCAGCGCCGGCCCGACCGGGTGAACGCGGGCCGGTTGCCCTTGCGCGACCCCGCGACAATCGC
>CAYXQV010000254.1:0-3758 GCA_964467505.1 uncultured Hyphomonadaceae bacterium
ACGCGCAATCCCCCGCCGGTCAGCATCATGACAGGACGCGGCGCCGGACGGTCATCGCCCCCGCAGAGTTGGGCGAGGAATTCGGTGTGGCCGGGATGGTTGAAGCCTGCCTTGTAGAGCAGCGACTTTGAGATGGGATTGGTGACGATGGCGCTGGCCGCGCCCGTCTGCGCGGCGGCCATGGCCGCTTCAATGGAGGCAATGATGGCGGGTGCCGCCGCAGGGTCGGGCTGTCCCGGCGTGGGCGGGGGCAGGGCGGTCTGCAAGGGTATGACCGGCAGCGCAGCCCGGAAGGCTTCGGCGATCTCGCCGGGGTGGGCGACCTCGATGACCGGGACAAATGGCGAAAGGACAGCTGAAGGCGCATGAACGGCGAAAGCCGCCTGCGGCTCGTCTCTCAGGATCCGCCACGCGGCCGCCGTGATCGCGGGGCCACACCCGGCAGGGTCACCCATGGTCAGCGAAAGGGGCGCGCGCGAAAGCGTCATCGAGAGCCCCCTGAGCTGTGGCGGAAACGCCGCAAGGACATCACCGCCGGATGATTGTGGCTTCGCGGCGAAGGTTGCGCAGAGCCCTTTCGGAGATCATCGAAAGCTGCTGGCGGAAGAGCTGGTTTTCCACCTGGTTTGCACTCGGCAGATTGTCACCGCTTTCCTCGCGCGCGCACACATACATCACGGCCACGCTTCCGGAGCTTTCGAATGGTTCGGTTGCCTCACCGGTCCGCGTTGCAGTGATCCGCTCACCTGCTTCCTCGGACAGTTCCGAAAGGGCAATACGCCCGAGCGAGGCCGCTGAAAGGGCCGGATTCTCATCGGCGACGGTTTCGACATCGTCACAGCCTGAAATCAGCTCAGTCGCAGCGATGAGTGCGTCGCGCTCGCCCGCCTGCGCGGCAAGGCGTTTGAGGGACACGACGGCCTCGACCTGCTGGGGGTCGCGCCGGTCACGAATGGCCAGAAGGTAAACCCCCTCGCGCGTTTCAACCGGCATTGTCAGGCCCGGCCCATCCATTCCGGCAATGGCCTGGCGAAGCGTCTCGTCCAGGTCTTCCAGATTGACCCAGCCCATGTCGCCGCCGGTCGCAGCCGTGGGCGAGGAGGAAAAGCGTTGCGCGGCCAGTTCGAAGGGCGCACCCTGTTCAAGCTGTGAACGTATCGACAGGGCCGCTTCCAGGGCCTGGGCGCGGGTTTCCTGTTCGGGCGCATACAGGAAGATCTCGCCGACGCGGAACTGTGTTTCGGCACTCGAAGCGCGCAATTGCTCCAGCCTCTCGCTGATCTGGTTTTCCGAGATCCGGATGCGCGAGCCATACAGCCCGCTCATCACCCGGCGCCAGGCAATGTCTGCGCGCATCTGTTCTTCGAGGCTGACGGGATTGACCCCGGCGGACAATAATTGCTGCACCAGTTGTTCGCGCGTCGCCCCGGACTGGCTGGCCATGTCCTGAATTGCCAGGTCAATATCGGCCGAGGGGATCTCGACTTCATATTCTGCCGCCTGCTGGAGTTGCAGTTTCTCGTCGATCAGCTGTTCGAGTGCCTGCCCGGTGATCTGCTGGATCTGTTCCTGGGTGGGCTGGCTTCCGAAACTCAACATGAGCAGACGCGCGCGTTCGCGCACATCGGAATAGGAAATCGGCTTGTCATTGACGATCGCGGCGATCCCTTCAAGGGCAAGGGTTTCAGGCGCCGCTGGCGTCATGTCGCCTGCTGGCGCGCTGATGGCAGACTGGGCAATCGCCGGCACGCCCATGACACCTGGCAGGGCGATCGTGGCCAAGGTGAGCCGGGCGAGCCATGCTTTGGTGCGCGTCATGGTCAAACTCCTGTGCTCCGGTGAAACCTGGGGAGGCGCGCAAGGGCGCCACTTGATCCGGGAACTGTTGCTTATCTGCACATCAGGATAATGGCCAGCCCCTGACACGCAACGCGCGATGACAGTTTTGCCCAAAGATGACAGAAACTTATAGCGCTCTTGTCAGTCGACATCCCTTGAACCAATTGCGCCGAGAGATTTCAGGCGGAACCGGAACTTCACGCTTTCCGAGGGGCCAAGCTCGCGGTCGCGACTGTCTCTCTGTTCGTAAACGATCTCGAAAACCGAGCAGTCATCATGATATTGCACACCCAGGGCATGGTTGGAATCCAGTCCGGTATCGATATCGCGCGCCCTGTTATAGACGAGTGACCAGCGGTCCGACACTTCGAACTGGCTGGTGATGACGATGCCTTCCTCGGTTGCCTGGTTCCCGGTTATCTCGTCGCTGATCTTGAAATACTGGACCTGGCCCTTGAGGCGCCAGACATTGGTGCTCAGGCGTGCATCGATACGGTTGAGCTCGAAGCTTTCATCGTCAAAGCGCAAACCGGTATCGACCTGCAGCGTACGGCCCGCGCCCAGGCCCACGCCGGCCATCCAGTCCGAACTGGTGCCGTCAAGGTTCGACAGCTCGTTGAAGGCCGGATCACTGGTCGAGCGCCAGCGCCGTCCGGCAATGGTTGACAGTTCAACGCCATTCTTCCAGCGCGCGGTCGCGGTAAAGCCTGCCGCGGCGCGATTGTCGCCTTCATACAGATCGAAACCATTGAACCCGTTGGAACTGAACAGCGAGGCCTCGTTCATCTCGAACAGCAAACTGTCCTCATTGGGAATGGCAACGGGATTGGCGTTCGACGTGCCAAGCGCGCCCATGACGATCGGCTCGAACAACACGTCGAAACTCTCGCCCCGTCGCATGAAGGGCACCGACAGGCGGGCACCGGCCGTGGCGACCGCTCGCGTTTCCTCGCCGGTGCCGGACAATTCCTCGTCCAGACCGTAATAGTCAAACCGTGCATCGGCAAAAGGTTCAACGAGGATGCCTCCGGGAAGCACGCGCTGGGTTGACCAGTCGGCGCCAAGGCTTGCCCGGCGGCTGTCAAGGCCCTCTTCGCGGGAGATCGCGGCCGCCGATCCCTGAACGGCGAGTTGGCCAAGGCCGCCAAGATCGAACAGTTTCTCGGTGTTCAAAAGTGGCGCGATGACCGGCAGGAGGCTGTTCTCGTCGCCTTCGCGAAGCCCCTGGAAGCCGAGCAGTGTGGTTTCCGAGTAGAAGTCCTGCGACTGGCCGACCACAAAAAGCTGGCTGAGCAGGCGCTTGGGCTGGCTGGCATAGAGCCCGCGCAGGTCGCCTTCTCCGTCGATGCCATAGCGGTTTAGATAGAGGTCGTCGGTAACCCGCTCGACCCCAAACCCCCAGGACCATTCAGGTGAGATCGAAAACACGCCGTCAGCAAAGATGTGGCTGCGCCAGCTGTCATCACTGTCGTCAAGGCGCTGCCCGTCGCCGTCGAACAGCCGTTCCTTGGTAAATGAGGTGTGGATGTTCAGTTTGCCCGACCAGAATCGCTTTGAATAATCCAGTTCCATAAGGGGGCGCACATCCTGGAAGACTTCCGGCGATACGGTCAGTTCCGAATGGTCCGAGATCGCCCAGTAATAGGGCTGCTGGTAGAACAGGCCGACCTTCGATGACACGCCGGCATCGGGGATCAGCAGACCGGAACGGCGCCCGGAATTGGGGTCGGGATGGGCGAAATATGGCAGGTAGACGACCGGAACACCCCCGATCTCCAGAACGGCATCGCGATAGGAGATCATCTTTGTGTCCTGGTTGAGCACGGCGCGCCGTGCCCTCAGCGCCCAGGTCGGATCATCCTCTGGCCCGCAAACTTCGCAGGCCGTGTAGACGACCTGGTCGAGTGCATTGATGCCGC
>CAYXQV010000255.1:0-3688 GCA_964467505.1 uncultured Hyphomonadaceae bacterium
AAGCGCACTGACGCGCTCGCAGGTCCAACGCGGCGCGCGTGCCGGGCCCTCGCGCTTGCAATGGTGCTGGGTCTTTCGGTGGCCGGCCCCGCCATTCTGGCAGGTTGTGCGTCAGTTCCGGCACCACCGCCACCTCCTCCTCCTCCTCCACCTCCGCCGCCGCCACCTACTCCGCCGCCACCTCCACCTCCTCCGCCCCCGCCCATGGTGTCGGAGACGCACAATGCCCCGCAACGCCCGGAGGATATTGCCGAAGCGCGCGCCTTCGAATCGGCAATGCGGATCGATACGCTGGAGGGACACGCCGCCTTCCTGCAGGCTCATCCGCAGGGACGTTATGGCGACACGGTGCGCGAACGCCTCGACCTGCTTCTCGCGGGGAGCGATGCGCAGACCCGTGAGCGCTATGAGGCGATCATCGACGGCAGCTGTTCTTTTGACCGTCTCGTGAGCTTCGACTGGCCGCCACCAGAACCTTCCGCGCATGTCGTGGTGCCGAGGCGGATGGTGACAGGCCCGCTCGGTGAGGCGCCGTCCCTCGACGACATTGCCGACCGGCTGACCCGTGCGCTCAGCGAGGCGGGCTATCTGGAGTACGGGTTCCAGTCGATCGGTTGTGATGGCTTTGCGCTGGTCACACGGCTGGAGCGGATCGACGAGACCGGGCGACCCCTCGATGACGATGTCCGCTTTCACCCGCCCGGCGAGGATGAGCCGTGGACCCTGACGGGCTATCTCTCCCGGCTGTTCTACGCGCCGCCGGGGCGCTGGCGGCAAATCGTCTTTGCGGTGACCGATCTGGAATTCGACGACGACAGGGTCACGAAGGCGCCGAGCGTGAGCGAAGCTGACGAGATGATGCGCGAGGCCGATGTCACGGCCCTTCCGGCCGAGTTCGACACGCTGAAATGGACGCGCGGTCACGAACTCCACGCACTGATTTATGAGTTCGAGAAGGGTCCGGGCACTCGCGAAGTGGTTCGAAACCTGCCATCTGCGATTGTTGGCCTTGCCCATCTGCGCGGCGCGGGCCTTTATCAAGGGCTACTGGAAAGCGCCGAAGAATGAAGCTTTTCATTTCCTATCGCCGGGCCGACACGCAGACCCTTGCGCGTTCGATGAAGACCTTTCTCGACCAGATCCCGAAGATTGACGAGGTGTTCCTCGATTTCGACGAGATTGCCGTCGGCGCGGATTTCGAGCAGGCAATCCAGTCCTCGCTGGCCCGCTCCAGCCATTGCCTGGTCCTGATCGGTCCGGACTATCTTGGCGCGGCGACGGGGCCGCAGGGAAATGCGCGCATCTTCGATCCGCAGGATTTTGTGCGGCGCGAGGCGGCGCTGGCGCTTGACAGCGAAGCTGGCCTTATCCCCGTGCTGGTCGATGGCGCGCCAATGCCAGGCGCCGACGACCTGCCCGATGACCTGAAACGCCTGCCCAGGATCAACGCCTTCCAGCTGCGCACCTCGCACTTCAACGAGGATATGGACGACCTGCTCGACGTGGTGTTCGGCAAGAAAAAGGGGCGCGGGTCACGCTGGAAGCGGCCGAAACTGACGCCTGCAGGCGTGCTGGCGCGCGCCGGGCTGGGTCTCGTCGCGGGTGCGGGCAGTCTCATTGCTGCGGGGGTTGTCAGCGATGTCATGGCGCAGTCTGGCGGTGGATGTGGCAGTCTTGCCTGCCGGATGCAGCAGGTCTTTGGCTTTGCGCGTCAGGAGGATGCGCTGGGCGCGGTGATGCTGTTTGCCGCGGTCATCCTTGCCCTGGGCGCGTGTCTTCCCTTCCTGCCCCGCATCCTGCGCAAGTAGGCAACCGCCTCAGGCTGATGAGGCGGCGGCGCGCCGGCTATGGCCCACGCCCTACTCGCCCGGCGTTTTGTCATGCTGGGAATAGTCATGCACGGGGTGGGCGTGATCGGGATCATCGCCGAGCTTGTGCATGCTGATCACCACACCCGACAGGGCAAGAATGGCGATCAGGTTCGGGAAGGCCATGGACGCGTTGGCGATATCGCCGAGCAGCCAGAGCTGCGTTGCCGGAAGCACTGTGCCGGCAAAGACGACCAGCACCCAGAGATACCGGAACGGATGGGTCGCCCATTCGCCCAGTAGGTAGGTCACGGCCTGTTCGCCGTAATAGGACCAGCCGAGTATGGTGGTGAAGGCGAAGAAAAGAAGCGCAATTGCCACGATGAATTCGCCATAGGGGAGCGCTTGGCCATAGGCGCGCGTGGTGATCGCCGAGGAGTTGGCATCGGTCTGCCAGGCATGATCGACATCCATCAGCACAGCCGGGTTGCCGGCCGCATCCAGTGCCAGCTGGGAGACCTCGACCCCGCCCGCCTGGCAGGCCAGCAGGTAGGATTGCGCTGGCGGGCCGACCGCGGCGATCTTTGCCTCGCGCTCCTCGTCATAGGCGGTCGGAAACAGCGTTTCGATGCTGTAGCGTGCGCCTTCGCCTTGTGCCGGATCAAGCGGAAGCTCGATACCGGCCTGTGAGGCGGCACACTGGTTTGCGGCCATCAGCGCCGGGTTCTTCTTGTAGTCGCCGGTGACCGTAAGGATCACCAGTGCCGTCATGGTGCAGATCACGATCGTGTCGATGAACACGCCGATCATGGCAATCTCGCCCTGCTGCACCGGGTTTTTCGTTTGCGCGGCAGCGTGTGCGATCGGGGCAGAGCCCTGGCCGGCCTCATTGGAAAACAGGCCCCGTGCAATCCCTGCGCGGATGGCGCTGAGCACACCATATCCGGCTGCGCCGCCGACCGCCTCCTCCCAGCCGAATGCCGATCCGATGATTTCCATGAAGGCGCCGGGCACCCTGGGCGCATTGAGAATGAGCACGAGAAGCGCAATCAGCACATAGGCGGCTGCCATGACCGGAACGACCTTGCCGGCGACCGAGCCGATCGACTTGATGCCTCCAATTATCACCGCAAAGACCAGTACGCTGAGCACCAGCCCGATGGCCCATCCCGGAATTGCAATGCCGGCCACCGAATTGCCTGTCTCGATGACGGCTTCCGTGATCGAATTGGCCTGGATCATGGAGCCGGTTACCGAGGCCGAGCACAGCGTGCCCAGGCAGAAGATCACCGCCAGCCAGCCCCATTTCTTTCCGAGGCCATTCTTGATGTAATACATCGGCCCGCCATTGATGCGGCCATATTCGTCGGTTTCGCGGTATTTCACGGCCAGCGAGCTTTCCGAGAAGGCGAGCGCCATGCCGAACAGCGCGACTACCCACATCCAGAAGATGGAGCCCGGCCCGCCCAGCGTGATTGCCGTGGCCACGCCGGCCAGGTTCCCGGTGCCGACCTGTCCCGACAGCGCCGTCGAGAGCGCCTGCCAGGGGGTGATTGCACCGTCCTCGCCCTGCGCCTTGCGCCCCTGCCAGACCTCGACAAGCGCCGGCACGAAACGACGCAGCGGGCGCGCACCGAGCCGGATCATCATGATGATTCCGGTGCCGAGCAACAGCACGGCCAGCGGCCCCACCGGAAGAAGCCGGGTGTCTCCCCAAGCCCCGCCCCAAATGAAATTGCTGACGGTCTCGATCGACCCGATAAGGTTTTCCATGCCGGCCCCTGATCCGATTGTGACTTTGTGCGAGGCACACTAGCGACACAAACGCCCTTGTGAAGCATTTGTCACAGGATTTTTCCGGCTTTTGCGAGCGCGCCTTC
>CAYXQV010000256.1:0-3685 GCA_964467505.1 uncultured Hyphomonadaceae bacterium
ATCAGGGCCGCTTCATAGGCCGCTTTCGAATCTCGCGCCATCGCCTCATGCTCGGGAGAGGTGGTATAAATCGCCGAGCGATACTGGGTGCCGATATCGTTTCCCTGGCGCATGCCCTGGCTGGGATCGTGGCTTTCCCAGAACAGGCGCAACAGCTCACCATAGGTGATGCGGGACGGGTCGAAGACCACACTGACCGCTTCTGTGTGGCCGGTGCGGCCCGAACAGGTCTCCTCATAGGTCGGATTGGGGGTTGATCCGCCGGCATAACCGACCGCTGTCAGCCACACGCCCGCCGTCTGCCAGAAGATGCGCTCGGCGCCCCAAAAGCAGCCAAGGCCGAAAACAGCCGTCTCGAAGCCCTCCGGCGGCGCGCTTTTCAGGGGACGGTCAAAGATGAAGTGCCGCGCGGCGGTGGCAATGGCTTCGGGGCGCCCGGGCAGTGCCTCATGCGGTTCGGGCAGCGTCATGGGTTTGCGTGCGAAGAACATGTCGGTCATCCTGTGCGGTGTCGATGAAAATGAATATGGGCAGCCGGGCGGTGTCTGGCAATCATGCCCTTGCGGGGCAGGTCGCCTCGCGTATATAGCGGGCGTTCAAATTAACGGTGAGGTGGCCGAGTGGTCGAAGGCGCACGCCTGGAACGCGTGTAGGCTGGTAACAGTCTCCAGGGTTCGAATCCCTGTCTCACCGCCATCGACCCCTGTCTGTCCGCCCCGGCCACATGGGTAACAGGCCCCGCAGGCCGATGACCAGATGCCTCGCAGGCTGATGACATCATGGGGTCTTTCCCGCGCATGATGCGTGCACCATGAGCCGCTCCCGGTGATTTCCGAGATCAGGGCCATGCCTGGTCACATAGTGAACCAGCCATTTCGAGAAGTGCTGCGGGTGCCTTGATATTTCGCAGGCCAGCTCTTGCAGGCTTGTCCAGCGCACGGCGCTGGCTTCGGCGGCATTCGGCCTCGGTGTGTCGCAGCAACGCCCAAACAAGACATGCACGAATTCGTTCTCGACCAGGCCATTGTCGAGCTCGGCGCGATAGCGGGCGAAAAAGGCGTGCTGCAGTGACACGTCAAGCCCGAGTTCCTCACCGACACGGCGTTCGCCTGCCCTGCCGACAGGCTCGCCGGGGCGCGGATGCCCGCAACAACTGTTCGCCCAAAGCCCCCCGGAATGGTATTTGCCCGCAGCACGTTTCTGCAACAGTGTCCGGCCTGCCGCATCGAACAGGAACACGGAGAAGGCGCGGTGCAGCGCGCCGGTCAGGTGGACATCGATCTTCCCTGCCGGCCCGATCGGGCGATCAGCTTCATCAACACGGATGACCTGTTCGCGGACATCCGACACCTGGAAATCCTGCAGTGTCATTGCGTGGCACTCCGTGCGTGCGAGCGTCCGGTCAACGGGCCGTCAATCAGCGCCATGTGCGGCACGGTCAGCGCCGCCAGGCCAATGAAGATGATGTTCAGCAGGGCAGTGTCGATGTCGGGCGCTGAGGGCATGATGGCGAGACAGACGGCAAGCGCCGCGATGAGGGTGACAAGGGTCATCACCGCCGAGAGGCCTATCAGACGGGCCCGCGCGTCGGCGCCCGCATCCGCGAGCAGGCGGCGAAGATGGCGCGGGGAATGCAGGGCGCAGAAATAGACCGCAAACCATAACAGCGGCGCCAGCGCGGCCGCTAGCAGAGTGAGCGCTGCAAGCCCGATCCATCCGAGCCAGTCCGCAGTGTCAAGGCCGCCGATCAGGCCGGCGAGCGGCAGGGCGAGCCATGCCAAAATACACGCCATGCGCTGGATCTCGACAAGGCCCATCGCCGCCGGCCCCGACAGTGCGGCATAGATATCGCCCACCGCGCCGGGCCAGAAAACGGCCGGGGCGCCAAGCAGGGCAACGCCAGCCGAAAGCCGCAGGACCGGCTTTGCGTCGTCAGTGAAGTCACCCCCGAAATGCCAGGCCGAGATCAGCAGGAAGACCGCGAGACTGGTCACCGGCGCGGCCAGCCAGATCGCAATCACCAGCGCGGCAAGAAGTGTGTAGCCGGCCAGAAACAGTGCCGCATGCCTTGGCTGGCGCACCAGGCCGAGCCTTGCGGCCAGCCAGACATCGCCTGCGCCATGCGGCAGGCCAACCAGTGCGATCCCTGTCAGGGCAATCGCGATCTGCGCGCTGCTGGCCAGCGCATTCAGCCATGGGGACGCGGCAAGTGCCAGCGCCGCGATTGCGAGAAAGGCGACCTGACCGGAAGGGATGTCTCGCAGTGTCAGCATCCTGCGGGCTCAGCGCGGGTCTGACGGGCAAGGAGCTGGCGCAGCGCCGCTGACAGAAAGCGACTCTTTGGCAAGGCGAGCACAGTGCGCGTCCAGTCACGAGGACTTGCAGCGTCGGACATGAACCGCGCGAACCCATCGGGCGGCAGGGCATGCGCCAGTGCGATGAACACGCCCGGACTGGCGCGCGGGTCGTGCGTCAGTGCGTTGAGAAAGATCTTGTCCATCAATACGCGGAAAGCGGGGTCCTTGGGCTGGGGAATGGGCGCGCGCCCGGCTGCCAGTTCATCAGCGCAAGCCACCCCCCAGGCCTGAATGCGGCAAAAGCCATAGCCCGAGGATGCGCGAAGTGCCCCGGCGCGCGTGCCCGCGGCGAAAATCGGGCCGACTGCTGCGGGCATATCCGGCAGGCCCATCGGCAGCGATCCGCGCTCGCGGCGGACAATGCGCGCTGTGCCACCGGCCCGCCGGGCGATTTCGGCGTCACAGGCCCCGTCCAGCGCCTGCGGGGCGAGCGGGCGCGTGGAGAAGACGGTGTGTTCTATCAGCGCGCGGCGCGGCGACAATGGCAGGACATAATCGAAAGCGATCTGGCCGGCATCGGCGCGCAACCTGTCCATCACCAGTGCCGTTTGCGGATCGAACCTGTCTTCCTGCGACACGACCTCTGCGCCGGAGAAAACCTGGGCGAGGGGTGCGCGGGCAAGCCTTGCCTTGTCTGGCGGGCGGGTGTCTACAACCCAGCGCGCGGCGATTGTGCCCGCTGCGGTTTCGACGCGCGCCCCCCGCTCATCTGCGCTGACGCGCCCTGCCTTGGCACCTGTCTGCAGGCGAACCGAGGGCGAGGCTGATATCGCCGTGATGGCGTCTTCGTAATAGGCCTTGGACCGGACCATGGCATAGTGCCAGCCGCTGCCGGCATGCGTCACCTCGCGCGTATCATCCGACAGGCTCCACTGGTTCCAGCGTGCGGCAACAGGCGCGCTGGGATTGTCAGTATTGCGCTGCCAGAAACACCAGGTGCGGTCGTCTTCATACTGCGCCCTGGGCTCGATGATCAGCGTGGACAGGCCGGTATCGCGCCGGGCCAGTTCCCGCCCAAGGGCGAGGCCCGCACATCCCCCGCCAAGCACAAGAAGATCGACATCGCCGCTCATGTGGGTACTTTCCCCGGCGGATTGGTTGATGGCAGCCCATCAAGACCGGCATGCAACCGGCTGTCATGGCGGGCCGTGCGCGCGTAGCGGCGTTTGAGGGCAAAATCACCTGTCGCGCCAGCCGCGATGAGAGTCTTGCGGGCGCCGCCGACCCTGGCCCGCGTGCGCCAGGTCTCATGACCGAGCCTGCGTGCGGCTGAGCCGATATCGCGGTAGACGCGCGCTGCCACGAGGATTGCGAGGCGCGCACGCACC
>CAYXQV010000257.1:0-3679 GCA_964467505.1 uncultured Hyphomonadaceae bacterium
AGAATTGCGAGCCGAAATTGCGGTCGGTCAGCAACATCGTCAGTGCGCCGGCCAACACGGGAAGTGCGAGCAGAAGCAGGACCGCCGTCACCAGCACCGACCAGGCAAACAGCGGCATCTTGTGGATCGTCATGCCCGGTGCGCGCATGTTCAGGATGGTCACGATGAAGTTGATTGCACCAAGGATCGAGGCAATGCCGGCAGTGTGCAGCGACAGGATAACAAGGTCCATGGCCGGACCGGGATGACCTTTGAGTCCCGACAGGGGCGGATAGAGCACCCAGCCACCGCCAAATCCGTTGCCGGAAGAACCACCCGGAACGAACATGGATGTCATCAGCAGAATGAAGGCCGCCACGGTCAGCCAGAAGGAAATATTGTTCATGCGCGGGAAGGCCATATCGGGCGCGCCGATCATCAGCGGCACGAACCAGTTGCCAAACCCGCCGATCAGAGCCGGCATGACCATGAAAAAGATCATGATCAGGCCGTGATAAGTGATCACCGTATTGTAGAAATGCTTGGCCGCCTCGATGGCGGCATCCCCCTCACCAGCGACAAACATGGTCAGCGGGCCAATACCCGGCTGCGCAAGTTCCCAGCGGATAAGGCCTGACAGCGTATAACCGACGATCCCCGCGACCAGCGCGAAGACAAGGTAGAGCGTACCTATATCCTTGTGGTTCGTGGAAAAGAACCAGCGGGTGAAGAAGCCGGGCTTGTGGTCATGTTCGGGACCGGCCTGATCGAGTGCGATTTCGTCCATGGGCATGGCGGTTCTCTTTCAACTCCTCTGTATCACTTGGCCGAGGCGAGCTGCGTCGCCATGTCGTCGAGTGGTTCAATTACGGCAACCAGTTGCGCTGCGGCATCATAATCACCGCTCATCATGGTCTCTACCCAGCGGTCGAACTGGTCGTCCGGCACCACACGCACCTCGATCGGCATGAAGGCGTGGTTGACACCGCACAGCTCCGAACACTGGCCATAATAAACTCCCGGCTTCTCGACCAGGAACCAGCCCTGGTTCAGCTTGCCCGGGATCGCGTCGGTCTTGACCCCGAAGGACGGCACCGTCCAGGAATGGATCACGTCAGAAGCAGTTGTCTGGTAGCGGATATAACGATTGGCAGGAATGACCATCGGATAATCCACAGCAAGATTTCGCGGCGCCGCCTGCGTCGATGCAGGATCGCCCGACAGGCCTACATGCAGCGGGTTGGATACGAATTCCATCGCGTATCCCGCATCATCGACAATGTCGGTGTACTGGTAGGACCAGTTCCACTGGTTACCCTGCGCCTTGATCGTCAGAAAACCTTTTTCTGCCGCTTCGGGGTAAGTGTTCGGGTCATCAATATCCCCCGAGCGCGCGATCTTTTCGAGGTCCGGCTCGGCATCCTGATAATACAGGTTTGGGAAGGACGGGATCGCAATCAGGACAAGGATAACTACCGGAACCACCGTCCAGACCACCTCCACCAACGTGTTGTGGCTGAACCGGCGTGGCTGCGGATTGGCCTTGGCATTGTAACGCAGCATGACCCACAAGAGCAGGCCCAGCACGAGTATCACCACCACAGTGAGGAAAATCATCACGAAACCGTGAAAGAAATGCAGCCGTTCCATGATCCGCGTCGCGGCTGGCTGCATTCCTATCGCGCCGTCTTCAGGACGCGAAGCGTGGGCCGCAGCAGCGGTAAGGCTCATCAGCAAGAGTGTCAGCAATCCGCGCACAGGCGACTCCTTCGGCAATTCTGTTGGCAAGTGAATTACCGCGCAAGGCGCCTTCCGGCGAGGGGCACACGGCAGTAATATTGTCGCAGGCTGATATGGAAACCGACAGAGTATGCTAATAAATGTGCCACAGGATCACAGGAGACCTCTCATGCTGCGCAAAATCCTTCTCGCTTCGCTTGTCATCGCCATGCCGGCTGCGAGCGCCATTCCCCAGACCCTGGTCATTGGCGGCGGCCTCGCACGTGATTGCTATGATCACGTCAAGTCGGGCGACAGTAATTTCCAGAAAGTCGACCGCGTCTGCACGGATGCTCTGCGCCAGGAGACGATGACACGCGTAAACCGCTCGGCGACCTACATAAATCGCGGCATTGCCCGCATGCGCGACGGGCGCCTGGACGCGTCGCTGGACGATTACCAGTCCGCGCTGGACCTGCGACCGCAACTCGGCGCGGCCTATCTCAATCGCGGCGCGGCGCTGATCTTCAAGAAGGATTTTGAAGGCGCGCTCGCGGCCTTGAACAAGGCCATCGAGCTTGAAACACACGATATCCATGCCGCCTTCTACAACCGCGCGATTGCCCGCGAGCAGTCCGGCGACGTGACCGGCGCCTATTATGATTTCGAGCGCGCCAAGGAACTCAAGCCCGACTGGACACGCGTTGATCGCCAGCTTGCGCGCTTCACCGTCACCGAGAACTGAGCGCCCATCTTGTCAGCCGCGCGCACTGGCCTCATCTTGAAGGTATGAGAGACACATCCCTGCCCTTCGACCGGGCCCGCGCCACCGCGCTGCTTGCCGACGCCGTGTCCGGCGCCGACGACGGTGACATCTTCATCGAACGCACACGTTCGGAGAGCTTCGTATTTGATGATGGACGGCTGAAATCAGCCGCTTATGACTCCGGACAGGGCTTCGGCCTGCGCGTGGTCGCCGGTGAGGCCAGCGGCAACGCCCATGCTGCCGAGCTGAGCGATGCGGCTATCGCGCGCGCCGGCGAGACCGCAGCCAGGGCAAAGCGCGGCTATTCCGGCAGCCTCGATGTTGGTCCGACGCCGACCAATCGGCGACTTTATGCACAGATCGACCCGACCGAAACGCCGGATTTCGGCGCAAAGACATCCCTGATGGCCGAGATTGATGCATGGACGCGGGCGCAGGATCCGCGCGTCGTGCAGGTCTCGGTATCACTTGCCGGTTCGCGGCGCGAGGTGGACATCCTGCGACCGGGCGGCGAAGCCATGCATGAGATCCGCCCACTGGTGCGCCTCAATGTCTCGGTCACGCTGGAACAGGATGGCCGGCGCGAGAGTGCCTCGGCCGGCGCGGGCGGGCGTGCGGCCTATGATGAATGGATTGCGCCGCAGCGCTGGAAAGGTCTTGTGCAGCGCGCGCTGAAAAAGGCGGAGACCAACCTTGAAAGCATCCCGGCCCCGGCCGGCGAGATGGATGTCGTGCTCGGCCCCGGCTGGCCGGCGGTCCTGCTCCATGAAGCCGTCGGTCATGGCCTTGAAGGCGATTTCAACCGCAAGGGCACGAGCGTCTATTCCGGCCGTATCGGCGAGCAGGTCGCGTCCCGGGGCGTCACCGTCATTGATGACGGCACGCTGGAACACCGGCGCGGCTCTCTCTCGTTTGACGATGAGGGCACGCCGACACAGCGCAACGTCCTGATCGAAGACGGCATTCTCAAGGGTTACATGCAGGACCGCCAGAATGCCCGGCTGATGGGCGCGCCGCCCACCGGGAACGGCCGGCGTGAAAGCTATGATGCGGGCATCATGCCCCGGATGACGAACACCATCATGCTCGCCGGCCAGCACGATCCCGCCGAGATGGTCGCATCGATCCGGCGCGGCATCTGGGCGGTCGATTTTGGTGGAGGCCAGGTCGACATCACCTCGGGCAATTTCGTCTTCCAGTGCACCGAGGCCTATC
>CAYXQV010000258.1:0-1617 GCA_964467505.1 uncultured Hyphomonadaceae bacterium
GCCTGTTTCCGGCCCGCACGCGAGAGACCCCGGATCAGGTCCGGGGCGGTCGGGATAAGGAAGGACTGTCTTGAAAGAGATGAGGAAACCCTGCTAAATGCGAAAACCCCCGCATCGCACGGATGCAGGGGCCTTCAGGTCAAGCTTGCTCAAGCCATTGCGCGTCGTCAGTAACCGCCGCAGTTACACCCGCCAGTGCCGATATTGATGATCACCGGCTGGGCA
The DNA here is from genome assembly GCA_964467505.1 of uncultured Hyphomonadaceae bacterium. Taxonomy (GTDB): domain Bacteria; phylum Pseudomonadota; class Alphaproteobacteria; order Caulobacterales; family Hyphomonadaceae; genus UBA5336. Next base: position 226 of record CAYXQV010000258.1, read on the forward strand.
CGCATCGTCTCGTAGCGAACCGGCGCGGTGACCGTTTCGGTCTGCGGGCGCACGCGGCGGATTTCCACCGGCTGCACCCTGGTGCGCACGATCGGCTGGATGATGTCGCGCTGGGTCACCACGTCATAATAGGTTTCGGTGACCTCCTCGACGGTGCGCTCGGAGACTTGCGGGATATAGTTCACCACGGTTTGCGGGAGGCTGGCTTCCTCGACAATTGTCGGCAGCACCTCCTCCTCGTAGCGCACCGCGTCGGTCACTGTCTCGGCGCGCGGGCGCAGGATACGCCGCTCGATCGGCTGGACATTGGTGATCTCGATCGGCTGGATCACATTGCGCGTGATCTGGTCGATGAACACATCCTCGACTTCGTAGACGACGCGCTCGGACACTTGCGGAATGATGTTCTCGGTCACTGCCGGGGCTGGCTCCTCCTCGACGATCTGCGACAGGATTTCTTCCTCATAGCGTGTGTCGCGGGTGATCGTTTCGGTACGCCCCTGCGCGATGCGCCGTTCGATCGGCTGGACAAGCGTGCGCTCGACCGGCTGGTAGACATTGCGCTCGGCGACATAATCAACGCTCACTTCCGTGACGTCTTCCACGGTCCGCTCGCTGATCTGTGGGGTGTAGGTCTCGATGACCTGCGGGACCGGATCCTCCTGGACAATGGTTGGCAGGACGTTTTCTTCATACCGCGTCGGCGCCGTCACCGTCTCGGTCATCGGGCGAACAATGCGGCGGGTGACCGGGACAACAACCGTGCGCTCGACCGGCTGGATGATGTCGCGCTCGGTGACCGCATCATAATAGGTCTCGGTGACCTCTTCGCGGGTCTCGACTGTCTCTTTCTCGATCAGGTTCTCGACAAGCTGCGGGGCCGGCTGCTCCTCCACGATGACCGGAAGGGTCTCTTCCTCGTAACGCACATCCTCGGTGATGTCTTCGCTGCGCGCGCGCAGGACCTGACGCTCGATCGGCTGCACGAGGGTGCGCTCGACCGGCTGGATGATCTCACGCGATGTCACGGCGTCGAAATAGGTCTCGCTGACCTCTTCAACCGTGGCTTCGCTGACGCGCTCCTCGACAGGTTCACAGCAGACCTGAGTTTCGACTGCGGTCTGCGAGCCGCCAATATACTGCACATCGACGCGGCCCGGCTCATCCACACCGGCATTGCGCGCGCCCTGGACGATCTGGTCGATCTCTTCGTCGGAGAGTGCGCCGCCATCCTGTGCACTGGCCGGGGGCGTATAGGCCTGCCCGCTCGCCTGCTGGGCTGCAGCACTGGCTGGCAGCATCGCCGCAGCCAGAAGTCCAATCAGGGCTGATTTTTCAAACAGTTTCATTCAACTTCCCCTTTTCTGGCCAGATCGGCCGTGGTCTCAAGTC
>CAYXQV010000258.1:1717-3678 GCA_964467505.1 uncultured Hyphomonadaceae bacterium
GCCAGGCCAGTCAGCCCAGAATGGTCGGCCCGACTTCCAGGACATCCTCAACGGTCCTCAGGCCAGGCTTGGGGCTCTGGACAAGGACCGCCATATTGCCCGGCAGGTGCTTGTTATCCAACATCTTCTCATGCGCAGCCGGAATGTCGGACCACGGCAGAACCTCCGACATGCACGGATCGATGCGGCGGTCGATCACCAGTTGGTTGGCCGCTGAAGCCTGCTGCAAATGGGCAAAATGCGAGCCCTGAATGCGTTTCTGGCGCATCCACAGGAACCGCGCATCCATTGTCAGGTTGAAGCCGGTCGTACCGGCGCAGATGACAACCATCCCACCGCGCTTCACCACGAACACCGAGACCGGCATCGTCGACTCGCCGGGATGTTCGAACACCATGTCGACATCCTTCTTGCCGGTGATCTCCCAGATCGCCTTTCCGAACTTGCGGCATTCCTTCATGTAATCGCCGAATTCAGGGCCATTCACCGTCGGCAACTGCCCCCAGCAATTGAAATTCTTGCGGTTCAGAACGCCCTTTGCACCCATCGAGTGGACAAAGTCGAACTTGTCATCAGACGACACCACGCCGATCGCATGGGCGCCGGTGACCGCGCACAGTTGCGTGGCGAAGCTGCCAAGCCCGCCCGATGCGCCCCAGACCAGCACGTGCTGGCCGGGCTTGATGATGTGCGGACGGTGGCCGAACAGCATCCGGTAGGCGGTCGCCAGCGTCAGCGTGTAGCAAGCGCTCTCTTCCCAGGTGAGGTGTTTGGGGCGCGGCATGCACTGGCGGGCCTGGACGCGGCAGAACTGGGCGAAAGAGCCGTCCGGCGTCTCATAGCCCCAGATGCGCTGGGACGGCGAGAACATCGGATCACCGCCATTGCACTCCTCGTCGTCGCCATCATCCTGGTTGCAGTGAATGACAACCTCGTCGCCCGGCTTCACGCGCGTGACCTTGCGCCCGACCGCCCAGACGATGCCCGATGCATCCGATCCTGCCACATGGAAGTCGGCCTTGTGCACGTCAAAAGGCGAGATCGGCTCGCCCAGCGCAGCCCAGACGCCGTTATAGTTTACGCCGGCTGCCATGACGAGGACGAGAACCTCATCGCTGTCGATCTCGGGCACCGGCACCTGTTCGACCTGCATCGCGGTTGCCGGGCGGCCATGACGCTCGCGCCGGATTGCCCAGGCATGCATCATTTTCGGCACATGAAACTCCGGCGGAATTTCGCCGATCTCGTAAATATCCTTCTGGACGCGGCCCGTCTCTGTGTCAGCCATGTCTGGTCCTCCGATAATTGTGCACGGCCCCTTTGTCAGGGCATTTTTGTGCAATCTCCCTAACATGAAGTCTGGCGCATCAAATTTTCGTTGGCAAGCAGTTATTGTGCAATGCAGCAAATTATTGATGCGGCTGCAAATTTTCGCTTCGCTTCCAGCCGGTCTGCGCCTGCCTGACCTGCCCGCCTTCGGGCACCGGGCCGAGACATCTGCGTCCCGCCCCGCCTCAGCGGGTTTGCGCAGGATTTCCGGGGTACTAGTCCGGCTGGCCCTGAGGGGCGGGGAAATAAGGCGCGAGACGGCGCGCGACCTCGCCGAGCGTGTCACTTGTCAGGCCGGCAATATTGATGCGCCCGGACGCAGGCAGGTAGACAGCCTGCTGCAAACGGACAAGTTCCGTGATTTGCGGCGCGAGCGGCAATTGCGAAAACATGCCCTTTTGCCGTGTCAGCGCAGAAAAATCATCCCGCCCGGTTTCTTCCGCGAGGGCAGCGGCCAGCCCGCCGCGCAGCGACTGCATCCGGTTGCGCATGGCTTCAAGCTCGTCACGCCAGGCCTTTGTCAGCCCCGCATCGCCGAGAATTGTCGCAACGATAGCTGCGCCATGGGAAGGCGGCATGGAATAGGCGGCCCGCGCGATATCGGCAAGATGCGTGGCGCCGGCGGCAACATC
>CAYXQV010000259.1:0-3662 GCA_964467505.1 uncultured Hyphomonadaceae bacterium
TCGCCGAGGCCGATCCGGGCAATGCCGGATGGCAGCGCGACCTGTCGGTGTCCTACGATAGGCTCGGCGATGTGTATGTGGCGCAGGGCAATCTGCCCGCCGCGCTGGCCAGCTTCGAGCAAAGCCTCGCCATAAGACAGCGTCTCGCCGAGGCCGATCCGGGCAATGCCGGATGGCAGCGCGACCTGCTTGTGAGTTATTTCAAGATCGGAAATTTCCTCCAGCAATCAGGTGATACAGATGGTGCGGTCGAACGCTATCGAGACGCGATGGCGATCAATGAACGTCTGGTTGCGCTGTCGCCCACGAGCGCGGAGTTCGCCCGTGATGGCCGCGTATTGCGAGCCCGCATTTCATCGCTTGAAGCGGCCACACCATGACCCATGACATTTTCCTCTCCTACAAGCGCGAGGATGAGGCGCGGGCGGCGCGGCTGGCGAAGGCGCTGGAAGCGGACGGGTTTTCCGTCTGGTGGGACCGTTCGCTGCTGCCGGCGGAAAGCTGGCGCGCACAGATCGAGGCGGCGCTCGACGCGGCGCGTTGCGTGATCGTGATCTGGACGAAGGAGAGCGCCGGGCCGGCCGGTGATTTCGTGCGCGACGAGGCCGCCCGGGCCAAGGCGCGCGACGTATTGGTGCCTGTGATGATGCAGAAGACGCGCCTGCCGCTCGGCTTTGGCGAGATGCAATATGTCGATCTCATTGGCTGGCGGGGCGGGCGCGGCAATATCTTCTTCAAGGATCTTGTCGCTGCCTGCCGCGCAAAGATCGAAGGCCGCGACGTGCCAAGGCCGAAAGGCCCGCTGCGCCGCGCCATGGCGCGCACCGGGCTCGGCGGCGGGGTATTTGCTGCGCTGGCCTTCGGGTTTCTCGCCGATGTCGCCTCGGTGCAGAAACAGGCCTGCTCGCTCGCCTATGTGCAGCCGGGCCTGTCTGACATATGTGGCGCTCTGGGGCTGGGCGACAAGCCGACCCGCGAGGCCAGGCTTGCCTTCGAGGCCCTGCCGCCGGGCGATTGCGCGGCGCTCGAAGGCTTTCGCGACCGGTTCGAGACGAGCCCCCTGCGCGCCATCGCCGACAGCCGGCTCGCCAATCCGCGCATCATGCGGGAGGAACGCTGGGAGCCCTATGACCGCCAGGACCCGGTGCTCTTCCAGCCCGCCTATGATCCGCCCGCCGCCAGCGAGGCCGACGCCCGCGCAGCCACCCTCGCCCGCGCACAGGAACAGGCCGAGACGGTCTGCCGCGGCTTTGCGACGGGTGAGACGTTCCGCTATCTCGGCGCGGCCCCGCGGGACCTTGACTGGCGCTGCGAGGTAAGCACGGGCGGGCATGTGTGCAGCGTGGAAGGCTTTGCCGGCTGCCAGGTCGAGGAGCTGCGGGTCACCGAAACGCGAAGCTGCGGACCGGCCTGAGGTGCGCGGGCAGCCTCGAAGGAAGATTGCGAAAGCGGAACGAAAATGCAGTTGGTGTCGCAAAGCCGTCATACGCTTGGAGCATTCTGGCCTCGCTAGTAATGATTCGGCCTTGTTCGCATGAGAATCCCAGTCACCGAGAGCGCTGGCGACCCTTTCGAGCCTGCGGACGCAAACCGCTGGGCCGCGCGCGTTTATTGGACGCCAGATGAGATCGCCGCGCTGTCGCTTGGCAAGTGTCCGTGGAGCCTGAACCGTGGTACTGTCGCTGGCTTCGTGTCCAATTGGTTCTCGGTCGAATTCTGTCATCGCTGGGACATTCTCTGCCGGGCTGTCCACATGGGCTGTCTACCCGAGAGATGCCCGCCGAACCGCGCAATCGAATGGCTCAATGAGGCCGGAATTCCTTGCGATGAGGCCTTGATACAGGAAGTGAACAAGCGTCATCCGATCGTAGATTGGATGCATGCCTATCACCAGAGTAGAGCGAGTTATGAGCGGAATCAGGCTGAGATGCGCGATATCGTTGAGCGCTACAGACAGGCGCACGCCGAAGCCTACAATGCAGCAGCAACGCTGGCACGCCAATGCGGAGATCATTGGGAGCTAATCGAGCAACTTCTCGAACGTGAACACGAGTTGGCGGCAAGGGTGTTCGAACTGCAAACGCGATGCAGCGCTTCGGACGACGACAGCGCCGCTGAAAATGACAATTCACGAGACGAGATAGCGCCCAAGAAGCAGACCTCCCTAGATTGGATGATCGCTGGCTTGGCGATTGAGGGATATGGGTACGATCCTGCTAGCCCCCGGTCACCTATTCCTCGCGATATCGAATCTGACATCGCCAAAGTTGGCGGTTCTCTCGGTGCCGAAACGATTTCAAAGCATATACGCGATGCTTGCAAGCGGCTTGGGATCAAGAAGCGGCCCGACGCCGAGGACTGATCGAAATCGTCTTGTCGTTCTCGATTTCGGTTTGCCGAAAGTTAATTTCGACGTCAATCCGGCCTCGCCCCGTCTAGCATCCCGTCACCTTCCAACGAACGAGGTGGCACCATGTACCATGACGATTTCCCCGAGACGGGCTTTGTCCGGCTGAAGCAGATCCTAGCGCCTTATGGGCCGATCCCGGTGAGCAAGAGCACCTGGTGGGCGGGCGTCCGGGACGGACGGTTTCCCACGCCGACAAAGCTGGGCAAGGGCATCACGGTCTGGCGGGCGGAGGATATCCGCGCGCTCTTCAGCTATGGCGATTAGGGCCAGGGGCGGAGCGGCGGGCCATGGCGCGGCCGGAGTATCCTGGCAGCCAGCATGACTCGCCGCATGCGCGGATTTATCACCGGCATCTTCCGCATCCCGCCTGGAAGCATTTGTCGGGCAATGCGTTCAAGTTGCTTGCGTACCTGCTCGCCATGTACCGGCCAAGCGAACCGAATGCCATTGCGGCCGGCGGCAAGCGGATCGGTGAATTGATAAATGTTTCGCCATCCACAGCGACACGCTGCGTCGATGAACTGATCGCGTCTGGTCATTTGCGGGAAGAGCGGCGCGGACGGAATTCAGGCAGGGTCCAGACCCGGGAGCGGGTGGTCTCGCTGACCCGCCATGACACCGAGACGGCGAAAGGCGATCCGGATCTTCCGACAAAGCGGTGGCGGTCTTGATCAAACCCTCCAGAATCGAGCGAAGAACCCCCTGGAAATGAAGGGTTCGATGCAGAATTCGGCGCTTTGCCTTGCCTTGAAATTTCCCGATAATGCAGGGGCATGGCAATGGGCGCCGGCGAACGCCCGAAACCGGCCGACACCCATATAGAGCTGGTCCGGGGAGCGGCGAGGGTGTCCGGTTTCCAGTTGATTGCGAAAAAGGCGGTTGCATCATGGGCGGCTATGGATCGGGGCGGAACTTGCGATGGGCCTCGAAGACCGACGCGTTTCACCGGCTCGACCTCGGCAAGTTCAAGCCCGACTGGTTTGAGCGGCGATTGTCCGGGACGCTGCGCTGGTCGCTTGGCGGGCAGGAGATCGGGAGCATCGGCTATCGCCTGGCGCCCGATCATATGCGGCTGCACTATTCGTCCACGCTGAACGGTGAAAAGCGGTCGATCGACGAGCGGTTTGAATTTGCGTTCACCTCGCAGCATTTTGGCGGCTTGCGGCGATGGATCGCCTGCCCGTCCTGCCGGCGGCGCTGCCACGTGCTTCTGGGCGCGGCCCATTTCCGTTGCTGGCGATGCCATCGGGCG
>CAYXQV010000260.1:0-3645 GCA_964467505.1 uncultured Hyphomonadaceae bacterium
TGCCGAAGGGCTGGAGATCGCCCGCGCGCTGTCAGCGGCGGACCCGGCCTCGGCGGCGGCGAAGCGGGATGTGATTGTCAGTTTGCATAAGCTCGGTGTGATAGAACTCAAATCGAAAAACCCATCCGCCTTTGAGTTGCTTCAGGAAGTCGTTGACGAATTAACGCAATTGGGCAGGCAGGATCCCGAAAACTGGGCGCACAAAGTTGATCTGTGCGAAAATTTATTTTGGTTGGCCCATGTTGATCAACAGAGTGAAAGTCTCCGTCGGGCTTCCGAGTTATTTGCGGAATTGAAAGCGACTGGAAAACTGGGTGTTGGCGATGAAAAGATGATAGCCGAGGCTCGCGACTACCAGCCCTGATACGTCCAAACGCGGGCAGCGTGCCCCCTCCGAGCCGCTGCGCGGCCCACCTCCCCCACTGGCGTGGGGGAGGATAAACAAAAAAAGACCGCCCCTTTCGGAGCGGCCTTTCTTCATTCGCAAAAAGCGTGAGCTTACGCGGCCTGGATGGTGTCCACGGCGGTCTTGCCCGAGCGCTTGTCGACGGCGGTGGTGAAGGACACCTTGTCGCCATCCTGCAGCGGGGCCATGCCGCAACGCTCCAGCGCGGTGGCGTGGACGAACACGTCCGTGCCGCCATCATCCGGCTGGATGAAGCCGAAGCCTTTGGATGCATTGAAGAATTTCACGGTTCCGTTAATCATTTGTCGGTTCCTTTCAGGAAGCCTATCCGGGTGAGGAGGAATTTCCGCGCCCTTGAGTCTCGCATTCAGATGGAGTGGTAGAAAGTCCGTCTGCGTATGCGAGACGTGCTGCCTGATCGTCCGGCCGAAAGTCGATGAGTGCCTTATAGCCGAGTCGCGCGTCGCATGCAAACCCTCTTGTCATCTTCGCTCCACGCGCAAGGGCTTTGACGTGCAGGCCCGGCCTCCTGTAGGGCTCTGCAAACCGTAACCACGAACAAGGACACACCCATGGCTGACGCTGAAAACACGATCCTGATGGAAACCACGCAAGGACCGGTAAAGATCGAGCTGCGCCCGGACCTGGCGCCGGGTCATGCCGATCGGATAAGGGAACTGGCGCGCGAGGGCTTTTATGACGGCATCGTCTTTCACCGCGTGATTGACGGCTTCATGGCGCAGGCCGGCTGCCCGGATGGCCGGGGCACGGGCGGCTCAGACAAGCCGGACCTGAAGGCCGAGTTTTCAAACGAGCCGCATGTGCGCGGCACCTGCTCGATGGCCCGCACGCAGGACCCAAATTCCGCCAACAGCCAGTTCTTCATCTGCTTTGGCGATACCGGCTTTCTCGATGGCCAGTACACCGTCTGGGGTCAGGTCAGCGAAGGCATGGACAATGTCGACAAGCTCAAGCGCGGCGAGCCGGTGCAAGGCCCCGACAAGATCGTCTCCATGAAGGTCGCCGCTGACGCGTAAACGCGCAACCGGCCTGCCGCCCTGCGCGATGGGGCTGGCGCACCGTCGCGGGCGGGTTAGGATTGCGCCATGTCAGGCATGAGTGAACGCACAGGCAGGCCGAAACGCGGAATGGGCTTGATCCGCTCGCGGATCGCGCGGCTGATCTTTGCTTCCAACATGGCCGGGCTGGTGATCCTGATCGCCGGGGCGATGGTGCTCAACGAGATGCGCGCCGGGCTGGTCGTGTCCAAGAAACAGGATCTTGTCGCCCAGTCGCAGGTCTTCACCAACCTGCTCAGCGAGGGCGCCACCTTCGGCCAGCCGCTGCCGCGTCTGGATACGCAGCTGGCGCGCGCCACGATCCGTTCGCTTGCCCTGCCGATCAGCGTGCGAGCCCAGGTGCGTGACCGCGCCGGCGAGGTGGTGGCTGACAGTTTCATGTTGTCCGAGCGCGTCGATGTCAGCGCGCTGCCACCTGTCGAGCAGCCCGGCACTGTGCAGCGCATAAGTGCGGACCTGTCGAACCGGGCAAGCGGGCTGATCTCGCGCATCCTGCCCGAACGTGGCGCGGGCGCGGTGCGTGCGCAGACCTTTGACGAGGAATTCGCCGCCGCCATGTCCGGCGAGACAGCCGCCAGCCAGCGCTTTTCCGATCGGGGCCAGCGGGTGATCTCGGTCTCGGTGCCGGTCCAGCATGTCTCGGCGGTTGTCGGCGTCCTGACCCTGGAAGCCAGCGACGTGGAGGAGATCGTGCGCGCCGAACGCGCTGCGCTTGTGCCGTTCATCCTCGTGGCGGTGCTGGTTGCGCTGATCACGGCAGGGCTGCTGACGCTGGGCATTGCCCGCCCGCTGAGGCGCCTGGCGGTGGCGGCCGACAATGTGCGGGCCGGTGAGACCGAGCGCCTGGACCTGCCGGAACTGTCGCGCCGGCGCGACGAGATCGGCGATCTTGCCCAGTCCATGCAGGCGATGACCGAAGCCCTGCTCGACCGGATCGAGGCCAATGAGCGGTTCGCTGCCGATGTCGCCCATGAGATGAAGAACCCGCTGACCTCGATACGTTCAGCTGTCGAGACGGCCGAGCGGATGCAGGATGACCCCGAAGCGCGCGAGAAGCTGCGCAAGGTGATTGCCAGCGATGTCAAACGTCTCGACCGGCTGATCACCGACATTTCCAATGCCTCGCGCATGGAGGCTGAATTCACACGCCTGCCAGCTGAAAGCCTCGATATCGGGAGATTGTGCCAGCAGATCGTCGAGACGTATGACGCCACGCGCGAGGATGGTGCCGTGCCGGTCCGCTTCAGCGATGACACGATGGGCGCGGGCCTGATGGTGCGCGGGCGCGAAGGACCGGTCGGGCAGGTGCTGCGCAATCTCATCGACAATGCACGCTCCTTCTCGCCGATGGGCGAGAGCGTGACCGTGCGGCTGGAACAGGGGCGACAGGGCCAGCAGACACGCGCGCGGATCGTGGTTGAAGACAATGGTCCGGGCATTCCGCCCGACAAGCTGGAGACGATCTTCAACCGCTTTTACACCGACCGTCCGCCAGGCGCGGCCTTCGGCAACAATTCCGGCCTCGGCCTTTCGATCGTGCGCCAGATCGTCGAAAGCCATCGCGGCAGCGTGATTGCGCAGAACCGGCCGGAAGGTGGGGCGCAATTCGTGGTGGAGCTGCCGGCAAGCTGATCGCAGGAAGGAATTTTCATGGCCAGGGCGAACAACAAGACAATGCCAACCGGCGAGGATCCGCGCGATTTCCTTGAAAGCCTCGAGCCCGAGCGCCGGCGCCGCGACGGGCTGGCACTGCTGGAGCTGTTCAACACCGTCACGCAGCTTGCGCCGCAGATGTGGGGGCCGTCCATCGTCGGCTATGGTCGCTATCGCTACCGTTATGACAGCGGACGGGAGGGAGAGTCTCTGCTGACCGGCTTTTCGCCGCGCAAGACCGCGCTGACCCTTTATATCATGCCCGGATACAGTGATCTTGCCGAACCGCTGTCAAGGCTGGGCAAATACCGGCTCGGCAAGTCGTGCCTCTATGTCAACAAGCTCGCGGATGTGGACCTTGATGTCCTCGGCGAAATCATCGCAGCAGGTCTGGCTGACATGCGCGAGCGCTACGAGACATTCGACGCGTAAAGGCGGGGGCACCAGGCGCTGATGAGGTTCAGAGCCTTTCGCGAACCGCCTCCATCACGGCCTCGGGCGTGATTG
>CAYXQV010000261.1:0-3621 GCA_964467505.1 uncultured Hyphomonadaceae bacterium
CCCAGGAACATATCCACGCAGCCGGCCGGCCTGTGAAAGTGCTGAACCTGTTTGGCTATACCGGGCTGATGTCGCTGGCCTGCGCGGCGGCGGGCGCTGGCGTGGTGCATCTCGATGCCAGCCCGAAATCTAACGGGTATGGCAAGGAGAACCAGGCGCTTTGCGGGCTGGGCGACCACCCGATCCGCTGGATTGCCGATGATGCGATGAAATTCGCCGCGCGCGAGATCCGGCGAGGCAACCGCTATGATGCGATCATCCTCGACCCGCCGAAATTCGGGCGCGGCCCGAAAAACGAGACCTGGCGGTTCGAGGAGGACCTGCCCGCCTTGCTCGACGCGATGCGCGCGTTGCTGAGCGATGAGCCGCTGTTTGTCATCCTGACCGCTTACGCGGTGCGCCTTTCCTATCTTGCCCTCGCACAGGCCCTCGCCGACCGGATGACCGGCCTTGGCGGCAGGCTGGAGGCTGGCGAGATGGCGCTGGCGCAGGCCGGCGCAGGCCGGCTGCTGCCGACCGCAATCTATGCGCGGTGGTCGGGGGACTGAGCAGACCTGCACACGCACGACGGCCTGCGGGGTCAACGCCCTGAGCCTACCCCAAATGAAAATGGCGGACCTTGAAGGCCCGCCATTCCCGATACTTGCCTGAAAGAGCGTTGCCCTAGAAGCGGGTCGTCGCCCTCAGGAAGTAGGTCCGTCCGAACACGTCATAGGTGGCCGGCCAGGTATTGGCCTGCTCCTGGTTGTCACCAAGGATCGGCGGCTCTTCGTCGAGCAGGTTGTCGATACCGGCTGTCAGCGAGAAGTTTTCGCTCACTTCAAACGATCCCGAGACGTCGAAGTAATGTGTCGCATCGATGGTTTCGACAGCAAATTCAGTGCCATCGTCATCATCGTCAACCGAACCGACAAGGCGCCAGAGGAGTTGCGCAGTGAGCGGGCCATTGGTCCACAGGGCTGACGCACGGTGCTTGTATTCCGGCACCGGCTCACCACACAGCGCATTACCGAACTTGCCGGCACAATCATCAACGTCCGCGCCCGGGAAGGCCACGAAGGTCGACTCGTCTGTGAAGGTGCCGAGATAGGAGAGACGCACCTGGCCTGCATCGCTGCCGATGAGGTCACCGAGATCGAACTCGTAAGAGCCCTGGACGTCGACACCGGTCAGACCAATCGACGCAACATTCTGCGTCTGGACGCTGATACCTTCAATTGTACCGTCCGCACGCCTGTTGATCACGTCACAGAAGGGCGAGTCTATCCCTCCGAAGTCGGTATTGTTGTAGCAGATATCCAGCACGTTGGCAGCGCCACCACCAAAACTGGCAATCGCATCATCAATCTCGATATCAAAATAATCGACCGAAACCGTCAGTCCCGGAACCATGTTCGGAGAGGCCACGAAACCAATCGTCAGTGTTTCCGCTTCCTCTTCCTTCAGGTCCGGGTTGCCGCCCGCAAGCTCCCGCACCTGTCCTGCAGGCGGATTGATTGCCGGCGAACCGACAGCAGCCGCTGGCACACCGGTCGAGATACAGATTGCGCTGATGGCCTGTGGGTCTGCGCCCTGCGCCGAACAGGGATCGACGGCACCCGGGAAACCCTCAGCGATCGGCTGGAACAGTTCGAGCACATTGGGTGCACGCACAGCCGTGTTGAACGTGCCGCGGAAACGAAGCTGGTCATTCGGCGCCCATTCGCCACCAATCTTGTATGCTTCCACACCGCCAACCGACGAGTAATCGGAATAGCGGAACGCACCTTCGATCGCGAGCAGTTCGGCGAAAGGCTGGTCCTTCAGGATCGGCAGGTAAGCTTCCGCGAAGAAGTCATACACGTCGAAAGAACTTTCCGGAACTGCGGGCGATCCGTTGAAGCCAGCGATGTTGCCTGTTGCCAGGTCCTGCGAGGGATCAAACACAAAGGACTCTTCGCGATATTCGAAACCGCCGGCGAGGCCGATCGGGCCGCCCTGGAATTCGAACAGACCAGCCGTATCGCCGTCCAGTGTGGCGGCAAAGATCCGCTGCTCATAACGCGCGTCGGCATTGACCGAGGTACGCAGGAATTCCGCTGCGTTCTCGGAAATATTGCCTTCACCGAACAGATTCATCGGTGAACATCCGACAGTCGCACCGCTTGCGCCGCCATTGGCACAGGTCGGATTGCCATCTGCGTCCACATCGACATTTCCGTCGCCATCCGCATCCGCAAGGATCAGCGACTGATCAAAGCGGTCGCGGCTGACATTGCCGCGCTGCGCGGACGAATTCAGCACACGGCCTTCCTGATAGGAAACATCATAGCCGATATTGTCGTTGACGTCGCCGCGCAGACCCGCCCGGAACTGGAAGGCGAAGAACTGATCGTCAGAAATTCGCGGTCCGACCTCTTCAAGACGCCGGCGCAGGAACGCATTTCCCGTGTCGTCGATACCATCCCCATCGGTATCGACACCGTTACCAAACGCGCCCGACAAAATCGCCTGTGCGTCGGGCGTCAGGAACGGATTGTTGTCGATGGAAAAATCCGATGTCTGGAAGATCGGGGTCGGCGCAAGTTGCGACGGAACATCATTTGCCGCGAAAATGAAGCTACCATAGGCTTCAGTCGTGTCATTGATGTCATAGGACGCAAGACCAGTTGCCTGGAAACGTTCTTGCGGCAGCTGGATGTAATTCACGGGCGCATAATTGTAGAAATCATTGTCTGCGGCCGCAAAATCATCATTGAAGCATCGCGTTGAACCGTCAGTGTTGAATGTGATCCCGAAACTCGAACAATCCGCTGCCGTTCCCGGGCCAACACCGCCAGCAAAGATTGAGGTTTGCGGAATACCCGACGAGCCACCATTGAACAGGCCACCCTCGCCATCATCGAACTGTGCGAAGAAAGCAAAGTCACGGTCGCCCTGGAACAGTGCCTCGCGCTTTGTATAGGCCAGGTTGATCACGGCATTGCCGCGGTCATCGTCAAAATTCCCGCCCAGGGTCAGCGCGAGCGAGAAGATGTCGGCATCGCCTTCTTCGGTAATCTCGTATCCGCTGGAGGCCTCAACGCCTTCGAAATCATCCTTGAGGATGAAGTTGACGACACCTGAGACCGCATCAGAACCGTAAACGGCCGAGGCACCGCCGGTGACGACCTCGACACGCTCGATCAGGGCTGTCGGAATGGAGTTGATGTCCACCACGCCTGTGCCGGATGTCGGAACCATGCGCTTGCCATCCAACAGGACCAGCGTGCGCGATGTGCCAAGGCCACGAAGATCGACAGTCGCCGTGCCGTTGCCTGGGTTGTTGGAGGTCCGGTCAAGGCCGGGCACCGTCTGCGGCAGCGTGTTGAGCAGGCTTTCGGTATTGACCGTGCCGGTCAGGTCGAACTGCTCGGACGTCACCGTCGCAATCGGGCTGTTCGACACAAAGTCGAGCCTCTCGATGCGAGAACCCGTCACTGTGACCGTCTGCTGGCGCGCTTCGGCGTCTTCGACTGTTTCCTGGGCGATCGACGGGATCGCGACAAGCCCGAACGCTGCGCCCGCAAAAACGGACGAGGCGAGCAGGGTCACGTCCCGGGTCGTGGTGTAGCTGGTTAGCGGTGCGGGTCTCGTCCGCGC
>CAYXQV010000262.1:0-3615 GCA_964467505.1 uncultured Hyphomonadaceae bacterium
TCGAGAAGAACGCGGAGAAAGCCACTGAGGGTCAGCCCGACTACCGCATCTTCGCCGGCGAAACCTCGACCGAGATTGGCGGCGGATGGCTTCGCAAGGCCAAGGCATCAGGGCGCGAATATGTCTCGATCACCCTGGCAGACCCGCAGATCGGCCCGCGCAAGATCTACGCAAACCTCGCCCCCGTGAAGGGCAAGAAGGGCCGCCACGTGATCCTCTGGAACCCGCGGGACTAGGAATTAAACCATCGCCAGCGAGCCGCTCCGGAGTTCATCTCCGGGGCGGTTTTTGTGTTCGCTTTTGAAGGGGGAGAAAATGCTGATGTCGCATTTTCTCCCTTCGATTTCGTGCCGCGCCGCGCTTGTCTGTGCAGGCAGATGCAACGCGAAAAGGAGAAAAACGATGTCTGATGCACCCTTGAACCCATTCACCGCCGAGGACGAAACCATCCTGTTGACGACAAAGGAAGCCGCCGCGTTCCTGCGTCTGACGCGCTCGACGCTGGACCATTATCGCTGCGTGGGAAGGGGACCGGACTATCGCAAGCATGGCGTCAGGGTCTTTTATACCCGAGCCAGCCTCATCGCCTGGTCACAGCGCCATGCCTATGCCTCAACGTCCAGCCGGTTGCGGTCGCGATCATGAGGCGAGGCTGGCTGATCACTGGCGCAATGGCCTGCGGTCTGACCCTGTCGGTAATGATCTGGAGCCCCCGCGAAAGCCTGATCTGGAACCGCACGGGCAGCGCGCCGCAAGGGCTTTACTGGCTGAGCGACGCGCCATTCACCGCTGGCAGATGGGTCGTCGTCTCAGCCAGGAGCGCTGATGCGCAGTTGGCTGAAGACCATGGATTTGTGGGTCGGGACTGGCCGTTGCTGAAGCCGATTGCAGGGCTTGCCGGCGATAGGATTTGCCGCTGCGATGATGAGATTTCTGTTGATGGAACCGTCATTGGATTGGCCCTGAAACGCGATGCGCAAGGCCGCAACCTGCCATCCTGGCAGGGCTGTCTTGTGCTCAGAAACGATGAGGTTTTCCTGCTCAATCAACATTCCAGATCGCTCGATGGTCGCTATTTTGGCGTCACGCAGACCAGCGATCTTGAGGGCACTGCGCGGCTTTTGTTTGAATGGCGCAAACCATGAGGACTGCCAGCGTGAGCATCGCGCTGCATGCCGGTGCAGTGGGAAAGACAGCGAACCGGTTAGGGCAAGATAAAACACTTGGCGCCCAGGCCGCGCCAAGTCATTGTCTGCACATCGTTTTTTCAACGCCTGTTGCCCCGGATCGAGGCGCCTGGGATTTTGCGCAATCGCCAGCAATCATTGGGGGTTGCGCAGGTGCCAGCCCGGTTTGGTGCTGACATGACCGCAGATGACGATTTCTCGCCAAGGCTTGGGCGGATCAGGGATCGCGGCGCGGCGGGCGGCGAGCGGTTTTCCCGGCAGGTTCGCAAGGCCGCGCAGGGACCGGGCAAGGCCCGAAATCCTCACAGGTTTACAGGGCGTCAGACCGGGCGCGGCGGCATTGGGCCGTTCAAGGCGCATCTTCACGACATCCAGCGCGACGGGGTCGAACAGGAGGGACGCGGCGGCGATCTCTATGCGCGGCAAGGACCCGCGCGGGGCCGATCTCGTGATTGCGCCGGAATATATCTCGTCCGGCATCCGCAGGCGCGCCAAGCGCGGATCGCATGGCTGCGCCAGCAGGGTCTGGTTCGGGCAGGCGAGCAAGACTTGCGGCCGGACGTGCGCGCATAGCTGGCCGCGAGTGAACGGGCGCGTGTCGCAGCGCGGCTGGCGAAACGCTCAGCGCGCACGCAGGTCGAGCTGGAACCGGGCGATACGCTGGCCGGTCGCTATGAGGGCGCAGTCAACATCGGAAACGGGCGGCTTGCCATCATCGGCAACGAAAGAGAATTTGCTCTCGTTCCATGGCGACAAGAGATCGAGCGTCACCGTGGCCGTGGGATTATCGCCAGGCGCACCGGCAAGGGTCTGTCATGGACGATTGGCATGGGGCGGGACAAGGGATTGTCGCGGTAGGAAGCAGGGACCTTGTCCATGCATTTCTATCCGCAGTCCGACAAGCGGACAGGAGTTAACGAACCGTGCCGCTTTACGGGTCTTGCAGGTTTTCGAGCCGCGCGGGCAGGTCCGAGCGCGCATGCAGGAAATCCACGATGATCACCTGTTCAGCGTCCTCGACGAATATGACAAGATGCTGGCCGGCGCGTGCAAAGCGCAGGTCCTGAGACAGGGCCCACATGAGGGTGTCGCGCCAGGAAACCCAGCGGCCATTGCTGACGCCGGGCGAGATCATGCAGCTGCCTGCGAAAGATGAACAGTCATGGTTTCAGGCGCGCCGCCTGCGATGGGCGTGGCAATTCCTTTGCCGACGCGCATCGGGGGAGGGCGGCGCTTTACACCCCGTCGAGGGCGGCGGCGATGCGGTCGGGGCGGCGGAAGGTGTCGGCGAAGGTCTCGGCGGGGTAGAAATCGGCGGCCTCGTCCGGTCCGCGATTGACGTGCCAGCCGATCAGGGTCTCTGCGCGGGTACTGGAGGCGGTGTAATAGCCTTGCGGGGTCCAGAGGATCCAGTCGCGGTCTTCCGGCGCGGTGGCGGCGTGGCCTTTGGGCAGGTGGATGAAGAGGGCGAGAAGTTCGGTGCCATCCTCGGCGCGGTGCCAGCGGATGGTGCCGTCGGCATAGGCGGCCAGCAACAGGCGGCCTTCGCGGGCGAGGTTGACGCCCCAGACGACGCCGGGCACGGGGCGCTCCCAGAGCTGTTGGCCCTGCGCGGTGAACTGGCGGAGGCGCCAGTCCGCGCCGAGGATGAAGCGGCCCGCATCCGGGGCGATGGCGAGGCTGCGGGCCGTCTCATAGGGCTTCAGGGGGAGAAGCTGGGTCTTTTTGCGGCGTAGAAGCCCCTCTTTGACGGTCAGCGTCGGCGCGGTGGTGTTGATCCAGTCGGTAATGGCGAGCGCGTCTGTGCGGGCCGGGGCGAGGCCGGGCAGCGGTGTGGGCGCATCGCTGAGGCGCAGCGCGGCGAGATCGAACAGGACGGGCGTGTCGCTGCCAAAACCCAGCCCGAAGCGCAGCTGCGTGCCATCCGGCGAAACGGTGAAATGCTCAAAGCTTTTGCCGCGCAGGTCGGCGATTTCGGGCGGCTTGTTCAGACTGAGCGTGCCGGCGGCGTCATAAAGCGCCAGGCTGGGCTCGCCGCCGGCCAGGGCGAAGCCGCCGCCGGGGCGGGCGGCGAGGTCGAACACCGTATTGGCCGGGCCTGGCCAGGCGGCGCGCGGGCCGCGCCCGCCCGCGCCCCAGGCGAAGAGGGGGCTTTCACTGCTGGGGCCGTGCATGCCGCTTGCCACGAGCGTCTGCCCGCTTGGCCCGCACCAGGCGACGCTAAACAGGTTTCCGCCGGACAGGCCGGATGTGTCAGCGCTGAAACGGCGCGTCAGCGTGCGGCCATCCAGCACATCCACGGCGAGGCTGTCATTATAGCCCACGGCCAGCGCGGCGCCATCGGGCGAGAAGGCGAGGCCATAGGGCTCTGCCCCGCCCGGCGCGGTGGCGGCCTGCAGGCGTGCGCCATCCGGGCCATAGAGGCGAA
>CAYXQV010000263.1:0-3614 GCA_964467505.1 uncultured Hyphomonadaceae bacterium
ACAACTTCCTCGGCTTTGTTACTCTCGCTTCAATCCACCTGCTGCTCAGGTGAAAGGTTAAATCCTGACGAGGACCTAGATTACATAAAATAGCGGGCATTCGGCTGGCGACTATTCTGGCAGACCGCCTTCGCTGGGCTGGCGGATAATGAAGCGCAATTGCTTCTCGACTTCCAGAAGGCCAAACACCAGGACGGCTGATCCCAGAACGATGGCGAGATACTTGGGTGGAAGCGCGGTTGTGCCGAAGACAGATTGGGCACCCGGCCAGTACGTCACGACGAATTGACCCACACACACGATCGCAATCGCGGTCCAGACGGCCGGCGTCCCGCGTAAGCCTGCCAGCGTACTCGACGCCCCGTGGAGATAACGCACGAAAAACAGATAGGCGACCTGCAACGCAACCAGCGTGTTGAACGCGACGGTTCGCGCAAGGTCCAGCGATCCTGTTTCGTCCAAAGTGTAGGTGAAGACCGCGAAAACGGTTGCGGCGAAGAGCAGGGTTGCAATGAGTATGTCCCAGAGCAATCGTTCGCTTAGCAATGGCGCGTCGCGGTGCCGCGGCCGCTGTTTCATGGTTCCGGGTTCAATCGGCTCAAGCGCCAAAGCCATCCCCAAGGTCAGTTCCGTGATAAGGTTGATCCAGAGGATCTGGATCGGCGTGATTGGGAGGGTCAGGCCCAACAGCAAAGCGAGTATCACAACGCTGGCCTCGCCGCCGCCTGTGGGCAGCGTCCACCGGACAAGCTTGGTGATGTTGTCATAGACGCGGCGCCCCTCGGTCACAGCGGCGGCGATGGACGCGAAATTATCGTCGGCAAGCACCACGGGCGCGGCCTCCTTCGCCGCTTCACTGCCCTTGCGGCCCATGGCGATGCCGACATCGGCGCGCTTCAGGGCGGGTGCGTCATTCACGCCGTCGCCGGTCATCGCGACAACAAGATTCTGGCTCTGCAAAGCCTTGACGAGACGCAGCTTGTGCGCCGGGCTGGTCCTTGCAAACACATTGGTCTTCAGTGCGGCGCGGTCGAGGGCGGCATCGTCCAGCTGGTCGATATCTTCTCCGGTCAGGACCTCGTCTGGATCGTCGAGCCCGATTTCCCTCGCGATCGCCGCCGCAGTGTCGGCATGGTCTCCGGTGATCATCTTGACCCGGATTCCCGCTGCACGGCAGTCTGCGATGGCTTTTGTCGATTCGCTGCGCGGCGGATCGATCAGGCCGACCAGGCCGAGGAAGGTGAGCCGCCCCTTCAGGGTCTCGGCCTTGAGGGGGGTGTCCGCCAGCGGCTCTGACCCCACCGGCCGCATCATGGCAAAACCCAGCACGCGTTGGCCGCGCCCTGCCATGGCCTTTGTGCTGGCCTTGATGGTGGCGGCGTCGATGGGAACCGTCTCTCCCTTCGCAGTGGCCATGTCGCCACAAAGTGAGGCGATCGCCTCTGGGGCTCCTTTGACATAGATGCGCGCGTCTGCGTCCGTTCCGTTCAGCGTTGCCATGAACCGGTGGCGCGCATCGAATGGCAGGACACCCCGCCGGGGATAGGCATTGCGAACCCTTTCGACATCTCCAAGCACCTTGGCGGCCAAGGCAAGCAAGGCGCCCTCCATCGGATCACCGTTGACACGCCATTCGCCGTCCTGACTGGCCAATGCAGCATCATTGCAAAGCAAGGCCGCGCGACCAAGATCGATCAGTGCTGCGCTGCCCGGCCCTTCAGGCACCGCAGGCGTTAGCACGCCTGTTGGCCCGTAGCCCTCGCCTGACACCTGAAAGGTGGTGCCGGCCACCTCGACCATGGCAGCCATCATTTCGTTCCGCGTCAGTGTGCCGGTCTTGTCGGTACAGATGACCGATACAGCGCCCAGCGTCTCGATTGCAGGCAGGCGGCGAACAATGGCATTCTTGCCGGCCATGGCACGCACGCCGACGGCCATGGTAATGGTCAGCACAGCGGGCAAACCTTCCGGGATTGCCGCGACCGACAGTCCGACAACGGCCATGAAGGTTTCGGTGAAATCGGCCTTGCGGATGAACACTCCAAAGGCGACGAGCGCACTACCAATGAGCAGGATCAGGAGGGTGAGCCACCGGGCGAACAGGTTCATCTGCCGCAGCAGCGGCGTTTGCAGACGATCAACCGTCGACAGCAATTTGCTGATCCGGCCAATCTCGGTGTTGGTGCCCGTTGCAATCACGAGCCCTTTGGCCTGACCGGCTGTCACAATCGTTCCGCTGAACGCCAGGCAGGCGCGATCCCCGAGCGGGTCATCTGCCGCGACCGGACCGGTTGACTTGTCTACCGGGACGGATTCGCCCGTCAAAATCGCCTCTTGTGCCCGCAAATGGTTCGTCTCGATCAGCCGAAGATCGGCCGGAACCTTGTCGCCAGCCTCGATGAAGACGACATCGCCAGGCACCAGCAGGTCAGCATCAATCGTGCTGCGGTTGCCATCGCGGTACACTGCAGCATGTGGCGACAGCAGCGTTTCAATCGCTTCCATGGCCGCCTCGGCGCGGCCTTCCTGGACAAAACCGATCACCGCATTTGCGAGGACAACAAACGCGATTACGATGGTGTCGACGGGATGCCCAAGCCACCATGTCACGGCGGCCGCTGCGATGAGAACGTAGATCAGCGCGTTGTGAAAATGCCTCAGGAACCGGATGATGAGCGGCGTGCGGGCGGCGGACGGCGCTGTGTTGGGGCCATACTTGTCCAGCCGTTTGCGCGCTTCGGCCTCCGACAAACCGTCCGAAGACGCCAATAGGTGCTCAAATGCTGCCTCGACTGGCGCAGCGTGAAAGGCCGCAGGCGGCTCTGCGTCTTGCGTTCGCTCAGGCATGTCGGGTCCCCACATCTCCAAAACCAAAACGGTCCGCCAGGCGGGAACCGGGGCAGATCGCACGATTTCGTAGTCGACCCACACGATGGGCGTTTGACCCTCGTCAAAGCGCGTCAGGGCAAAAAGGGGTGCTTTGACGGATGAGGCAACCCCTGTGAGACTGAACATGCCTTTCAAAACCTTGTTTGTGCCACTTGCCTTTGAAGACACGGCCAAGTCCGTTACAGACGCCGCGTTGCTTCTGGCGGGGACCTATCAAGGCCACGTGCTCGCCCACCATGTGCGCCAACGCTACGCTGCCTACCCGCCAATCGACTTCTATCCCGCCGGGGGCGGGGTAACTGTGATCGCAGTGGCGAGCCATGACGAAGCCACCGCAGCCTTCGCGCGATCCATGCGCGCCACTTTCGAGGAACGTTGCGATGCCAGCGGCGCAAGGATCGTTCCGGTCTCAGAGGCCCTGAAACAGAGCCGTGTTACCGCCTCGTGGACTGATCAATCGGGATATCTTGCGCCGAGTTACAGCACTGCAGCGCGAACGGCCGACCTTGTGGTCATGGCAATCCCCGATCCAAAGGAGGTTTTTATGGAGAGGGAGGTCTTCGAAGCGGTGTTGATGGAGTCGGGCGCACCGGTCTTTGCTGTCCCGAGAAGTGGTCTGGACGCCTCACCGCGCCGACCCCTGCTTGCTTGGGACGGAAGTCTCCAGGCCTCACGCGTCGTGCGCGGGGCCATGCCGCTGCTTCTCCAAAGCGAAGAGACGACCT
>CAYXQV010000264.1:0-3613 GCA_964467505.1 uncultured Hyphomonadaceae bacterium
GCACAATGGCTTTCTCGACATGAGCGGCGAGAAGATGAGCAAGTCGCTCGGCAATATCGTTCTGGTCCGTGACCTGCGCGAGAAATGGCCCGGCGAGGTGATCCGCTTTGCGCTGCTGTCGGGCCAGTACCGCGCCCCGCTTGACTGGACAGATGAGCTGCTGGCGCAGGCCAAGACGACGCTCGACCGGCTTTATGGCGCGCTGCGGCGTGTCTGGGCTGAAGAGGGCGCTGAGGCCCGTGATGACGGCGTGCGCGAGGCGCTGGAAGATGACCTGAACACGCCGAGAGCGCTTGCGCAGCTGGCAAGGCTGGCCGGTGAGGCCAACACCGCCGCTGACCGCCAGGACATTGCGGCAATGGCCGAAGCGCGCGCCAACCTCATCGATGCCGGCGCGCTGCTCGGCCTGTTACAGAGCGCGCCGGCAGACTGGGAACAGCGCGGCGATGCCGGCGACAATGCCCGTATCGATGCGCTGGTGGCTGCGCGGGTGGAAGCGCGACGCGCCCGCAATTTTGCCGAGGCCGACCGCATCCGCGACCAGCTCGCCGCCGAGGGCATCGACATCATGGACGGCCCCGAAGGCAGCACCTGGCGGCGGGGGTGAAAAATTTTAAAAAATTTGTTGAATTTTTGTTAACCAACCAGTAGTGATCTGGTTAAAGAAGCGGCGAGGCGAAGCTGTCTGGGGAGTCTGCTAAATGAATAAGGTCGTTGCTGGAGGTTTGGTCGCCGCTGCGGTTCTTTGGGGTTGTGTCCAGCAGCCATCCATCACCCCGGTTGACGACCGAAACAGCTCTCTTACACAGGGAAATGTTCAGCTGACCATTAATCCCGGAAGTACAAACAAAGCCGAGATACTTGAGACGTTTGGAGCTCCTAACGTTACCACTAGGGATGGTGCAGGTCAGGAGGTTTGGTCCTACCAAAGAGCGGCAACCGCCTCTCAATCCGCCGAATCCTCAGAAGGGTGGACGGTAATTTTGTACGGTCAATCTCGCGAGGCGCGCGGCTTTTCCCAGACATCACGAATGATTACCTTAATCATCAAGTTCGATGAGAGGGATATCGTTACGGATTTTCGGAGTCGAGAAAGCAATTTTTAGGGGTTAAACGTGAAAAAATTTCTTCAAGCTTTTGGGCTTGGTGTGACAGTTGCAGTCTCATCTTGCGCAACCACTGAGGCGCCGCAGCTCACGCCGCTGGAACTTCAAGCGCTTCAACAAAGAGAATTTGAAACGCCAAAAGATATCTTGTTCGCAAGTGCTGTTTCGGTATTCCAAGACTTGGGTTATACGATTGATGCGGCGGACCTTGACACCGGCCTCATCACCGCCTCGAGTACCGCTGAATCATCGCGCGATTGGATCTTCTCGGGGTCCAGTTTTACAACTAGAACGAGAGCAACTGCGTTTATCGAAGCCGTCAGTACAGATTTCTCGAGGATACGACTGAATTTCGTGACCGGCACTGAAACTTCTACAGCTTACGGATCAAATAGTCAGCACGACAACAAAATTCTCGACCCGGCTGTGTACCAATCTGCTTTTGAAAAATTGGAAACCGCGGTTTTCATGAGGCAAAACTGAATAACACGATTCTAGGTCGACGTCGTACTGGGTAGATTTTTGATCCGGCACGAATTATTCCGACCATCAGTATCATGACCGAGGTCCACAATCTGCAATCGCTGCTGCACTCGCTTGGCGAGAATACGCAGGGCGAGACGGTGAGTGTGCGTGACCTGCTCAGCGCGGTGGGGCGGCGCTCTTATGGGCCGATCCTGCTCCTGCTCGGTTTCATCTCGATCAGCCCGCTGACCATCATTCCGGGCGCCAACTGGCTGGTCGCGCTGGTAATCCTGATCATCGCCGTGCAGATCCTGTTCGGGCGAGCGTATCCCTGGGTGCCGCGCCGCGCGCTGGAATTCACGTTCAAGCGCAAATATCTTGTCGATGGCATTGAAAACGCGCAGAAATATGCCCGCCCTATCGACCGCTGGCTGAAGCCGCGCTTCATCTTCCTGACCGAACCGCCCTTCATGCAGCTTGTCGCGCTGATCTGCATCGGGGCGGCGCTGATCACGTTTCCGCTCGGCCTGATCATGTTCGGCCCGGTCCTTCCGGGCCTTGCCGTGCTGCTGTTCGGCCTCGGCGTGGCCGCGCGCGACGGGCTCGTCATTGCACTGTCAGCCGCTGCGCTCGCTGGCGCCATCGCCCTGATGTTCCGGTTCGTGCCGCGCATCATCGAGCTTTTCGGCGCGATCATCGCTTGATTTTCCCCGTCCGCCAGCCGATTTCAGTGTCATGAGCGCAGAACTTTATCATAACCGCGTCCTCGAACTTGCCGCCGGCATTCCCAATCTCGGCCGGCTGGAGGCCCCGCAGGCAAGCGTGGAAAAAGTCTCGCGCATCTGCGGCTCCACAGTGCGGGTCGATCTTGTGCTGGATGAGGCACGCGAGCATGTCACCGCCATCGCCGTCGATCCGAAGGCCTGCGCGCTCGGCCAGGCCTCAACCTCGATTCTCGCCGAACACGCCATCGGCGCGCATGTCGACGAGATCATTGCCGCGCGCGACGCGCTGCGCGCGATGCTGAAGGACAACGCCCCCCCACCCGATGGCCGGTTCCACGAATTGCGCCACCTTGCCGGGGTCGCCGACTATCCCCCGCGCCATGTCTCGACACTGCTCGCCTTCGAGGCAGCCGTTGAGGCGATCAGGCAGATCAGGCAAGCAGCACGCGCTACCACCTGAAATAAAAGAAGAAGACAACCATCAGGATCAGGAATGGCGTCATTGTCCCGATGCCGACAAACAAGCCATTGGGCTCCAGCTTTCCACCGTCGGAAAATTTCGGGAAGAACCGGTATTGCTGCTCCAGCCGTCCTGAACGTGCACGCAAACGCAGCTTCATCGCCTCGGCAAGTGCCACCGGGTCATGCTGGGCGTTTGTGCGCGCAATCACCCGATGGCGCGCTATATCGCTGGCAATCGCCATGCCGATGCCGGTCAGCGCCATCAGCAACAGCGCCCCGATGACAAACAGCACAACCTCCACGCGCCGCGCCGTGGTGACGAAGGGCAGCGTATCAATGAGGCCAAGGACCACATCGCTCACCCGTTCGATCCGCGCCACGTAATGGACAAGCACGAATGATACGCCAAACGTGATCGCAAAGCCGATCAGCGACCCCAGGCGGTGCCAGAACATAAGATGTCCAAGCGCCCGGCGAAGTGATTTCTCGTCAATTCCTGACGGATCTGGCGTGTCCTGTGTCACGACGGCACTTATAAGCGGCTTCGAAAGCGATTACACCCTTATTCATGCCTGATCGTCTCCAGACCGAAAGAAATGCCATCGCGCCGTTTGCCCGCGCCCTGCTGAAAATCTGGAAAGCAGCTTTCAGCCCGATCCTGGCCCTGCTTGGCGCGCGATGCCGGCACCTGCCGACCTGCAGCGAATATACCGCGCAGGCCTGCTCGCGCCATGGCGTCTGGGCCGGCGCCTGGATGGGGCTCGCCCGGCTTGCGCGCTGCCGGCCCTTTGGCTCGTCGGGCTATGACCCTGTGGCAGAGACCAGGCCGGACGTCCCGGCCTGGGCCCCCTGGCG
>CAYXQV010000265.1:0-3607 GCA_964467505.1 uncultured Hyphomonadaceae bacterium
GCTATCGCGGCCTGCGCCACCGCCGCCGGCTGCCGGTGCGCGGTCAGCGGACCCACACCAATGCCCGCACCCGCAAGGGCCCCGCAAAGCCGATTGCCGGCAAGAAGAAGTAGGACAGATCGATAATGGCCCGTGACGCGACACGCGTTCGCAAGCGCGAGCGCAAGAATATTTCCTCTGGCGTGGTGCACGTGAACTCATCGTTCAACAACACGATGATCACGATCACGGACGCACAGGGCAATGCGATTTCATGGTCATCTGCAGGCACGATGGGCTTCAAGGGCTCGCGCAAATCGACGCCGTATGCTGCGCAGGTTGCCTCTGAAGATGCTGCGAAAAAGGCGATGGATCACGGCCTGAAAACGGTCGAGGTCAATGTTCGCGGACCCGGTTCGGGCCGCGAAAGTGCCCTGCGCGCCCTTCAGGCAGCAGGGCTGACCGTGACCTCCATTCGCGACGTCACGCCCATTCCTCACAATGGCTGCCGCCCGCCAAAGCGCCGCCGCGTGTGATTTTCCCGCCGGGCCCGGCCGGGGTCTGGCCCACGAAGTTTGTTTTTCAGGAGTCGCCCATGGCTGACACCGCGCCCGCAAATGTTAATGACCGCAACTGGAAAGAGTTGATCCGCCCGAACCGTCCGGAAGTGATTCCGGGCCTCGATGCCCGGCGCAAGGCGAAGCTCGTGATCGAGCCGCTGGAACGCGGTTTCGGCACCACGCTAGGCAATGCGCTGCGCCGTGTGTTGCTCTCCTCGCTCCAGGGCGCCGCGATTACCGGGGTGCAGATTGATGGCGTCGTGCATGAATTCTCCGCCATTCCCGGCGTGCGAGAGGATGTGACGAACATCGTGCTCAATCTCAAACAGGTGGCGATCGACATGGTGTCGGAGGGCGCCAAGCGCATGGTGCTCAAGGCGACAGGCCCCGGCGAAGTGACTGCCGGACAGATCGAGACGCCGGGCGACGTGAAGGTGCTCAACCCCGACCTGGTGATCTGCAGCCTCGATGATGGCGCCTCGGTGCGCATGGAATTCACCGTCGCCACGGGCAAGGGTTATGTCCCGGCCGACAAGAACCGGCCTGAAGATGCGCCGATCGGGTTCATTCCCGTCGATGCGATCTACTCGCCTGTGCGCCGCGTGGGCTACCTGGTCGAGGATACGCGCGAAGGCACGGTGCTCGATTATGACCGCCTGACGCTGAGTGTCGAGACGGACGGGTCTGTCACGCCGGAAGATTCGGTGGCATATGCCGCGCGCATCCTGCAGGACCAGTTGCAGTTGTTCATCACCTTTGACGAGCCGGTGATCGAGGATGCGACCTCCTCGGATGAGGCTGAGCTTGGCTTCAACCCCGTCTTGCTGAAAAAGGTCGATGAGCTTGAACTGTCCGTGCGCTCGGCCAACTGCCTGAAGAACGATAACATCGTCTATATTGGCGACCTGATCCAGAAATCCGAGGCGGAGATGCTGCGCACGCCGAATTTCGGGCGCAAGTCGCTCAACGAGATCAAGGAAGTCCTCGCCGGCATGGGGCTGCATCTCGGCATGGATGTGCCCGACTGGCCGCCGGAAGACATTGAAGGCCTTGCAAAGAAGTATGACGATCACGCCTGAAGCAGGCTCGCAACAGACGGGGCATGTTTGCGAACGAATGCTTGCGGGAAAACAAGGATGTAAAGTACTGGTCCGGAGTGAAACGAAAGACTGGTGCCAAGGGACTGTCTGACAACCGGAAGGCGCTGGCGCGCCGCACTTGAAAAGGGACTGAAACACAATGCGCCACAAACTCGCGCACCGGAAGCTCAACCGCACCTCCGCGCACCGCAAGGCGATGCTCGCCAATATGGCCGCATCCCTGATCGAGCATGAGCAGATCATCACCACCCTGCCCAAGGCCAAGGAGATGAAGCCGTTCATGGACAAGCTTGTGACCCTGGCCAAGAAAGGCGACCTGCATGCGCGCCGACAGGCCGTGGCGCGTATTCGCAACAAGGACGCCGTCGCCAAGCTGTTCGCGGTCATGGGCGAGCGCTATGAGCAGCGCAATGGCGGATATACGCGTGTCCTGAAGGCCGGCTTTCGCTATGGCGACAATGCGCCGATGGCCGTGATCGAACTGGTTGATCGCGATGAGGATGCGCGTGGTGCGAAAGACCGCGCCCGCCACGAGGCCGAGATGGAGGCGTTGAGCGAGGAATAGTGCGGTCTGCGATCCCTCTCTACCCGGCAAGGCCCCGCAGGTCTGTCAGGCTGCCCGCCTCACAGTTGCGGTCGGATGATCACCTTGCCGACAACCTGCCGGTCCTGCAGCATCCGGTAGCCTTCCAGCACCCGCTCAAGCGGCAATTCTGCAAAAACGTGCGGCCGTGTTTTTCCTTCCCCGGCCCAATTCCAGATCGCTTCTACATTCTCGCGTCCCTTTTCCGGGAACCGGCGGCCATATTCCCCGGCACGAACACCCATGACCGAGAAACCCTTGATCAGCGGGATATTCGTGTTGACCGAAGCGATCCGTCCGCTGGTAAATCCGATCACGAGCAGCCGTCCGTCAAATGCGATGCAACGCGTCGACTCGTCGAACACGTCGCCGCCCACCGGGTCGAAGATCACGTCAGCGCCGCGACCATCCGTCAGCGCCTTGACCTCTTCGCGAAACCCGCCAGAGACATTGATCACATGGTCGGCGCCATAGGTTTTGACACGGGCAAGCTTGTCATCTGACCCGCCAGTGGCGATGACCCTGGCGCCGAGCAGCTTGCCGACATCCACCGCGGCAAGCCCCACCCCCCCGCTGGCGCCATGAACCAGAAGTGTCTCGCCCGGTTGCAGGCAAGCCCGGCGCACAAGGGCCACATATGCGGTGATATAGGCGGCAGGATAGGCGGCCGCCTCGGCGAAACCCATCGTTTCGGGCTTGGGTCTGAGGCTGGCAGCCGGCGCGATGGCATATTGCGCGAAGCCCCCGAAGCGCGCACCGCCCGCCACGGCACTGCCGGGCCGGAGTGTTTCGACGCCTTCGCCAAGCGCATCAACCGTGCCGGCCATGTCCATGCCGGGCGTGAATGGCGGCTCCAGTTTCAGCTGGTATTTGCCCTGGCAGATCAGGATGTCCGGGAAATTGACACTCGCGGCCTCGACTTTCAGGCGCACCTCGCCCGGCCCCGGTTCAGGCACGGCGACATCGCGCACATGGACGCCGGAAAGATCATCGCTGATCGCCTCGCAGACCAGGGCCCTCATCGTGTTCGTCATTGTTTTCGACCTCCCGTTTGCCCAATGACATGGCGCATTGGCGGGGGTCTGTCCAAGCTGTCTTTGCGGAAAGTCAGTTTTTACCAAGCGTGCACGCGCGCGATCAGGGCTGCAATTGCACCCGCACCGGCTCGCCTGACCAGTCATCGTGCGTGCAGTGCGCCCGGATGAAAATCTCGCGCGTTCCGACCGGCAGGATCAGGCCGGTCAATGAGCGGGTAAAAGGCTGTTCGGTCTCGTGTGGATGGTGCAGCGTGCGATAGCCCAACCGGTTGCCCTCAGCGTCTGTGATTTCCCAGCCATCAGCATAGTGGTCCCAGCCGGTATCTGGGTGCGTCAACGTGGCATGGA
>CAYXQV010000266.1:0-3605 GCA_964467505.1 uncultured Hyphomonadaceae bacterium
TGACCGCCCAGTCCTTGCAATCCTCGCCGAGCGGAACCTCTTCCGGCATCCAGTGGACCTGCTGCTGCTTCTTCCAGAACTCATAGGCCCATGGATAGCGGAACGGCTTGTATGCATGACTGGGTGTCAGAAGCCCCGGTTTCACCATCATTCCATCCGCCATGGGAAAAGTCCTCGTTCCGCAAAATTTGATCAGCTGCTACACATATATAGTGTCTCTATTTGCGCCGGCACGCAAGATCATGATTTTGGGATGCGACCAAACTTCACAGCTTTTGCAGAGAACGCGCCCTGCTCAGCGGGCGACCGAGATCGAGACAGCGCCGAAGCGCTGCGGTCCGGCCTGGGCCTTGAACTGTTCGGTGCGCTGCACGAAGGTAAAAGCCAGCTGGATGTCGCGATAATGCAGCGTCGCGCCGGCCTGAATATCCCCGACAAATGGCCGGCGATCCTCCACCGACGGGCTGTCACGGAAACTGTTGCCATCGAGGAATATGTCCCGACCAACCGCACGCGCCTCAATGCCGATGAACAGGTAGCCGCCGAGCGGTTGGCCCGGTTCGAAAATGCCGGCACCCGAAAGCGCAGGCCGAATGCGCGGCGGACCATAATCGGAGCTCAGATCATAGCCGATCCGCGCCATCGCGCCGGTCGATGCATAGGTGCGCACATTGCCGAGTGCACCGCCGAAATTCACCCCATAATCGGTTTCCAGACCGAAGATCAGGTCCGGCCCGTCAAATAGCTGTGTGCGCTGTGCGATCAGTTCGATGCCGGGCTCATTGTGCAACTGGCTGGACCAGCCCTGCGGATCGACCGCATTGATAAGATCATGGTAGTTGGTCTGGATGAATTCGCCCAGCGCAGCGGGTCCGACAACACCAAGATTCAGCTGCACAATATCCTGCGAATGGGGGTTGCTGGCAACTGCCGTTGCCGACACCGACATCCAGCCGGCATAGGGCCGGTCAGCCGGATCCGGCGTCTTCAGCATGATGTCTTCCGGCGTAAAAATCGCATGCGAGAAACCAAAACCCTGGCGCAGCTCGGTCTGCTCGAGATCGATAAATGGCACAAGGTCAGCCGCGCTGCGCAGCAGCGGGAAAACACGGTCAGCCGGGCCAAACCGTTCCAGTCGCAGACCGTTCGTATAGTTGCGGTCCGTGCCGCCGAAAAGGTCATTTTCGGACGTGATCGAGATGACGCCGGGTTTTTCCTGCGATGCCTGCGACTGGGCACCCACCGCACCCGCACTCCCCAGGAGCATGGCAGAAAGCGCAGTCTGGCGGCAAAACGACGAAATTTTGAGCATGACCGGGCAGTTATCGCCGGTCACCAACCCTGTCGAGACAATTTTTGGTCATGTCCGAACAGGCAGAATGAACGCAACTTCTTTCTTTAGATGGGAATTGACTTAATTTCCAAACGCGCACCTCGTCACAAATACAGCGCCTCTTGAACACTGTATTCATAATATTCTATTCCACAAGCTCATCTTCTATAATTGTATAGCCGATTTATAACAGATTTTTAAGTGTTTTAGTGCCTATAATACAGTCAGCTTCAGTATTTTTGATTTGCAATGACTTCGTACGTGGCGCTGAAACCTCTGGGAGCCAGTTCCCGTGGCCCTTGTAAAAAGGAACAGGAGACGTGTTCAAACGCAAGCCCGTCATATCAAGCGCGAGAATTGATTTCGCATGCCGCCAAGGCCAGGCGCCGGCGAAGACACCGCAAAAGCGCCGCGCAGGGCGCGACGATACCTATGTCGAATGTCTCGTGAGTACGGGGGGACATCACACCGAACGAGGCGTTATTGTCGATATATCCGAAACTGGGGCGCGTGTCCGTTTCAGCCACCGTTCGACACTGCCTTCGACCGTAAGGATCAAGGCGTTGCGCCTTCAGCTCGACCGACCGGCAAAGGTCGTCTGGCAGGATTTCAATGAAGTGGGCCTGAAATTCCTTTGACAGGCGCGCTGCAAGCCGGGGCCGGCAGGATCACTTGCGCAGTGTAAAGCTGACACCGGCGAAGTCTTCATCCTCGCTGGCGCCGCCATTGCGATCGGAAAATTTCACTTCCCTGCGGATAAAGCTGAGCGATAGCTGTCCGGAACCACGCTGGACGGACACGCCGGCCTGCATGTCACCGACCGTCACCTGGTCACGCAGAGCCACTGCGCCTGTCAAATTCGACAGGCCGTGTTCGCCCGCCTCCCAGACCAGCGCTTCGCCTTCCGCGCCGGCAAACACATACCAGCTCTCGGCAACCTCTCCGCTTCCGCGCTGGTCGAAATTCCGACCAATGCGCAGCTGCGCGCCAACACTTCTCGACTTGTACTGGCCTTCCTTGGTGTAACTCAGGCTTGGGGCCACACCGATATCGAAGGCCAGACCTGTCACCTCACGCGGGGCGCCAAACTCGAAATCGGCCTGAAAGTCCTTGTCACGATCAACCGGACCCGCCAGGCGCGCCGCCTCGCGATTGGCTTCCAGGGCCTGCAACGGTTCGGCGGAAGACCAGCCAAGACCGGCGAAAAGCTCGTCGCCATTTGTCGCGCCTGTCGCGGACGGCCAGCCTATGGGGAATTGCTCCCCGCCGACCAGCGCGATGTCGCGGGGGGGCGTTGCCGGCGGCTCCATGATGACAGGCTGGCCGGGCACCTGCGTGTTATAGGGATGCGCACCAAGCTCGATACCAGAGGAAAACGCCCCTTCGGTCGCGATTGCCATGCCCGCGCTGACCTCAGCGATATTCACGGATACCGATGCGGCTGACACATCGCTTTGCTGGATGGCGCCAAGATGGCCAGCACATCCCTGACAGGCCAGGACCGTCAGTCCAGAAGTGATCAAGGTCATCATTCGCCCTCTAAGCTCCATGTGTCAGCTCCCTAGAACTCTACGCCTCCCGATTAGACCCGACATCTCTTAATCTAGCACAAACACAAGTTAGCTTCGAATGAATTATTCACGTAACTGTGTTAATTTGTGATAATCAACTCTGAGCGTGCAAGATTGGTTCCAATGTGCTGAAAACAAATACTTTTTCAAGCAGAAAGGCGGGCCCGGGGCCCGCCTCCTGTGATTAAGTTGTCACTTGGTCTGCTGAGCCTACTGGCAGGCGAGGCATTCCTCATAGTCGGTCCTGGGCGTTTCCAGCATATCACCAGTCACCTTTTCCGATCCCGCAAAGGCGGCACGCTGTATCGATTTGGAGCGGCAATAGTACAGCGATTTCAGCCCCTTCTCCCAGGCGGTCCAGTGCAGCATGTGCAGGTCCCACTTGTCGATATCACCCGGCAGGAACAGGTTGAGTGACTGCGACTGGCAGATAAAGGGCGTGCGGTCGCCAGCCAGCTCGATGATCCAGCGCTGGTCAATCTCGAAAGCTGTGCGGAAAACCGCGCGCTCACGCTCATCGAGCCCGACCAGATGCTGGACCGAGCCTTCATGCTCCAGGATCGATGTCCAGACCTCGTCGGTGTTGAGCCCCTTTTCCTCCAGCAGCGCTTCAAGCTGCGGGTTCTTGACCGAGAACGAGCCCGACAGCGTCTTGTGGGTGTAGATGTTCGCCGGGACCGGCTCGATGCCCGCCGATGTGC
>CAYXQV010000267.1:0-3591 GCA_964467505.1 uncultured Hyphomonadaceae bacterium
CAAACGTGATCTCGATCACCGATGGCCAGATCTTCCTGGAAACCGACCTGTTCTACCAGGGCATCCGCCCGGCCGTGAATGTCGGCCTTTCAGTATCGCGGGTGGGCTCTTCGGCCCAGACCAAGGCGATGAAGAAGGTTGCCGGCTCCATGAAGGGCGAGCTTGCCCAGTATCGCGAGATGGCTGCGTTTGCGAAATTCGGCTCCGATCTCGATGCGGCCACGCAAAGGCTGCTCAATCGCGGCGCCCGCCTGACCGAGCTTCTCAAGCAGCCGCAATATTCGCCGCTGCTGATGGAAGAACAGGTCTGCGTGATCTATGCCGGCACGCGCGGCTATCTCGATGACGTCCCGGTCGGCGATGTGACGCGCTATGAGGCAGAGCTCCTGTCCTTCCTGCGCGGGCAGAAGAAATCCCTGCTGGAGAAGATCGCTGCTGAAAAGGCGCTGTCGGATGATATCGAGGACGGCATCAAGGGCGCGCTGGACGAATTCACCAAGAGCTTTGCCTGACCTTTCGGCGCGTATTGCTGATTACGAGGACGTACCTTAAAAATGGCCAGCCTGAAGGAACTCAAGGGCCGGATCTCCAGCGTGAAATCCACGCAGAAGATCACCAAGGCCAAGCAGATGGTCGCCGCGGCCAAGCTGAAGCGCGCCCAGGAGGCCGCTGAGGCGTCGCGGCCCTATGCCACGCGGCTTGCTGCGGTGATCGCCAATCTGACGGCGGCAGCCGCTTCGGGTGGCGAGGGCGGGCCGAAACTGCTGGCCGGCAGCGGGCGCGAGGATGTGCACCTGCTTCTGGTCATGACAGCCGAACGCGGGCTGTGCGGCGGGTTCAACTCCTACACGGTCAAGCGGGCAAAGCAGGAAATCGGTGAGCTGCGCGCGGCTGGCAAGAGCGTGAAGATCATCACCATCGGCAAGAAGGGCCGCGAACAGCTCGGCCGAGAATATGGCGACATGTTCATCGATCATGTCGACCTGTCGGATGTGAAGGGCAATGATTTCACCGAAGCTGCACTCGGGCTCGGCCGCGAACTGGCGCAGCGCTTCGAGGATGGCGAGTTCGATGTCGCTTCCCTGATCTTTTCCGAGTTCAGGAATGTCCTCAGCCAGGTGCCTGTCGCCAACCAGCTGATCCCGGCCAGGCCGCCGGAAGATGCCCCGGTGATCGACCTGAAGGGCGCGATTTACGAGTATGAGCCCTCCGAAGAGGAAATTCTCGAAACCCTCCTGCCGCGTTATCTCAACACGCAGCTGCTTTCGGCCATGCTGGAAAGCGCTGCGGGTGAGCAGGCGGCCTCAATGACGGCGATGGACAATGCCACGCGCAATGCCGGCGAGCTTATCGATGACCTTTCGCTGCAGTATAACCGCGCCCGGCAGGCGCAGATCACCAAGGAACTGATCGAGATCATTTCCGGCGCCGAGGCGCTTTAGGGACCGGGAACGCAAAGACATGAACTTCTGGGTTTACGAAAACCGTATCGCCAAGCGCGCCCGCATTCACCTTGCGAGCTGCCGCTATTGCAATGATGGCGCCGGTCTTGGCGGCGACACAAGCAATGACGATGATGAATGGCGTGGACCATTTGCGAGTTTCGACGCCGCCCATGAAGCGGCTGTGGCCCTGCCTTACAAGGATGTGCGCCCGTGCGGCGTGTGCAAGCCCGAAACAGCGGGCAAGGACGCGCTGAAATCGAGTGAGCCGGTCAAGGCTGGCGCGGCTGCCTCGACAACGAAATCCGCAGGTGTGATGTCAGCGTCCAGAAGTCCGCACGCCGATGATCAGCCGGCCAAGACCGGTGCGGCAATGCCTGCGTCCGCCACCAGAAAATCTGCCGCGCCTGCGGCCCCCGCCAACACGTCAAGACAGACGACCGCTCCAGAGGAGACGCCCCGCATGAGTAACCCGGCCAACGTCAAGGGACAGGTTTCCCAGGTCATCGGCGCCGTTGTCGACGTCGAGTTCGACGGCCAGCTGCCGAACATTCTCAACGCGCTTGAAACAATGAACCATGGCAACCGCCTTGTGCTCGAAGTCGCCCAGCATCTTGGCGAGAACACCGTGCGCACCATTGCCATGGACTCCACCGAAGGGCTCGTTCGTGGCCAGGAGGTTTCAGACACCGGCCGTGCAATCACGGTGCCGGTTGGCCCGGCAACGCTCGGGCGGATCATGAATGTGATTGGCCAGCCCATTGATGAGCGTGGCCCGCTGAATGCCGATGCGGAGCGTGGCATCCACCAGTCGGCGCCGGACTTTGTCGACCAGTCGACGGAATCGGAAGTGCTGGTCACCGGCATCAAGGTGATCGACCTTCTTTGCCCCTACGCCAAGGGCGGCAAGATCGGCCTGTTCGGCGGTGCCGGTGTTGGCAAGACCGTGCTGATCATGGAACTGATCAACAATATCGCGAAACTCTTCGGTGGTTATTCGGTGTTCGCCGGTGTTGGCGAGCGCACCCGTGAGGGCAATGACCTTTATCATGAGATGATTGACTCGAAGGTGATCGATCTCGACGGGGAAAGCCGCGCAACGCTGGTCTATGGCCAGATGAACGAGCCGCCGGGCGCGCGCGCGCGGGTCGCGCTGACCGGTCTCACCCAGGCAGAATATTTCCGCGACGAGGAAGGCAAGGACGTGCTGTTCTTCGTCGACAACATCTTCCGTTTCACCCAGGCAGGTTCGGAAGTCTCCGCCCTGCTCGGACGCATCCCATCGGCGGTGGGCTACCAGCCGACGCTGGCCACCGACATGGGCGGCCTGCAGGAGCGGATCACATCCACGAACAAGGGTTCGATCACCTCGGTCCAGGCCATCTATGTGCCGGCCGATGACCTGACCGACCCGGCCCCGGCCGCCTCCTTTGCCCACCTCGACGCGACCACGGTTCTCAACCGGGCGATCTCGGAAAAGGGCATCTATCCGGCCGTTGATCCGCTCGACTCGACCTCGCGCATGCTTGACCCGATGATTATCGGTGATGAGCACTACCGGACGGCGCGCGGTGTCCAGGAGATCCTGCAGCGTTACAAGGAATTGCAGGACATCATCGCGATTCTCGGCATGGACGAGCTGTCGGAGGAGGACAAGCTGGTCGTCGCGCGGGCCCGCAAGGTCGAGCGCTTTCTGTCACAGCCTTTCGACGTGGCAGAGATCTTCACTGGCTCGCCGGGTGTGCAGGTCAAGCTGGAAGACACGATCAAGGGCTTCAAGGATCTTATCTCCGGGGAGTATGACCACCTGCCCGAACAGGCCTTCTACATGGTCGGGTCCATGGATGAGGCGGTGAAGAAGGCCGAGAAAATGCTGGAAGACGCGTAAACCGGATGGCTGACACACTCTCCTTCTCCCTCGTTTCGCCCGCCAGCGAAGTCTTTTCCGGCGAGGTTGACCATGTCATCGCGCCGGGCAGCGAGGGCGAGTTCGGTGTTTTGCCGAACCACGCACCTTTCATGACGACGCTCAGGAATGGCGTTGTTCGCGTTCTCAGCACGGGCAGGGAAGACATGCGCGTGTTTGTACGCGGGGGCTTTGCCGATGTCACGCCGGCCGGGCTTACCATCCTTGCCGAGGAAGCCGTGG
>CAYXQV010000268.1:0-3591 GCA_964467505.1 uncultured Hyphomonadaceae bacterium
AAGGCGTCCCAGTCAGCCTCGGTGATGTCTGCGCCGGTGAGATGGCGGATTTCGAGGCCCTCCTGGGCGCGGCGGCGCTCCTTTTTCAGGTTCTTGCGCTTGGAAGACGACAATGCCGCAAGGAAATCGTCGAAATTCGCATAGCCTTCATTGATGAAGTGAAACTGCTGATCGGTGCGCGCGAGCATGCCGGCTGCCTGCATCTGTGACGCTTCGGCCTGTGTCAGGAAATTCAGGTGCAGCGAGGACAGTGCGTTCTCCTCGGCCAGTTGCACCGCGCCGGCCAGCAGTGCCTTGCGCAGCCGTGGCGCGTCCGGCCCCTCCGGCACCAGCAGGCGGCGACCGGTCACCGGCGTGAACGGCACCGCGCCAAGCAGCTTGGGATAATAATCCCCGCCCGCGCGCTCGAAGGCATCGGCCCAGGAATGGTCAAAGACGAACTCGCCATAGGAATGGCTCTTGGCATAGAGCGGCATCGCCGCGCGCAACGCCCCGGCGGGCCCCTCAAGCGTCAGGTGCAATGGCGACCAGCCGGTTTCAGGCACTGCAGCGCCCGAACGCTCCAGGGCTTCCAGGAAGTCCCAGCTGAGAAACGGGTCGAACCGCTCGCCCGGCGGGTTGGCAACGGCGTCCCAACCTCCACGATCGATCTGGTCGATGCTGCGGTGAACCGTCAGCTGGAAGGCGGTGTCATCCATGGATTGCAATCTATGACAGGCATTGCCTCGCGGCCAGCATCGCGGTGAGATTTCACGGGCTGGCAAGCGCAAAAGCCGGGTCGAGCCCCTCGAAGATCGCCGCTGCACCGGCATTGCGGGCCCGCATGAGCCCGGCCTCGTCGTTCACCGTCCAGGCCGCCAGCATTGCGCCCTCACCGAGCTGCTTGCGCGCCGCCTCAACCTCCTCGTGACGCAGTGCCAGATAATTTGCCCGCGGATGGAGTGCGGCCTCAAGGCGCGGCTCGAGGGCTTGCATCGCGCCCAGCGGCGGCGCGACCAGGACGCCCAATGTCCGCCCCGCCAACCGCTCGCCAGCCGCGAGGTTAAGCGCACGCACGAAGGACATCACGGCCGCCTCGGCCCGCGTGCCGAAAAGGGCAAGGTCCAGCGCCGCGACATAATCCTCATGCGTGCCGGGGCTGGCCTTCATCTCGACCAGCACCGGCGTGCCTGCCGGCAGGGCCGAAAGCGCCTCACTCAGGCGCGGAATACGCTCATCGCTTCCTACTAGCCGCAGGGCGCAAAGTTCCTGCGCTGTGCGATCCCAGACCGCTCCGGCCCCTTGCGTCATCCGGTCAAGCACGGGATCATGAAAGACTACCGGGACGCCATCTTTCGACAACTGCACATCCAGCTCGATGCCACAGCCGGCGTCGGCCGCAGCGCGGAACGCCGCAATGGAATTCTCCGGCGGACCGCCCGGTGACCACAGTCCGCGATGGGCAAAGGCATTGCAGCCAAGGATCACGGCGCGATCTCGAATACGCCGTCGATCTCGACAGCGACACCGAGCGGGAGGACCGGGCATGCCACAGCCGAGCGGGCATGGCGCCCGGCTTCGCCGAACACCTCGACCATCAGGTCCGAACAGCCATTGATGACCTGGGGGATCTCGACAAAGTCCGGGTGCGCGTTGACGAAGCCGCCCAGCTTGACCACCCGCACCATCCTGTCGAGATCGCCAAGGGCAGCCTTCACTTGCGCGATCAGGTTGACCGCGCAGGCACGTGCGGCTTTCTGCCCAGCTTCAAGATCCATCGTCTCGCCCAGCCGGCCGCGGATCACCTGGCCATCGGCCAGCGACACCTGCCCGGACACGAAAAGCTGGTGCCCGCTGATCACGAAGGGCACGTAATTGGCCACGGCCTGCATGGGTTCGGGCAGGGTGATGCCAAGTTCGGCAAGGCGCTGTTCAGGCGTGGGCATGGTCTCTGGCTCCGGTCTGGCGTGTCCTGAGCCTCGATAATCGCCCGGCTCGGCGCGCGTTTCAATGGCCTGGCAGGCCCTGCGTTCTAATTTCAGGTTCGTGAAAGCTGTCGCGGAGACAAGAATTGCCAAACGGTGTCCAGCTTGTCTGGTTCAAACGGGATTTGCGCGTCGCCGATCATCGCGCGCTGGCCGGCGCGGCGGCGCGTGGACGCGTGCTGCCTGTGTTCGTCGCCGAGCCTGATCTCTGGCAAGGGCCGGACCAGTCGGCGCGGCAATGGGATTTCGTCCGCGAGAGCCTTCAGGAATTGCGCGAGGCGCTGGCCGCACTTGGCCAGCCGCTTGTCGTTCGAACCGGCGAGGTTCCTGACGTCTTCGACGCTATCAATGCCTCGCATGGTATTGCTGCGCTCTGGTCGCATGAGGAGACCGGCAATGGCTGGACCTATCGGCGAGACAGGCGTGTGGCCGACTGGTGCCGGCGGCGCGGTATCGAATGGCATGAGCCGCGCCAGAGCGGGGTGATCCGCCGGCTGGACAGCCGCAATGGCTGGGCGCGGCGCTGGGACCAGTTCATGGCCGAGGACCCCGCGCCTGCGCCCTCACTGAAGCCTCTCGGCGCCATTGATCCCGGCCCCATTCCCACAGCCGGTGAGCTTGGCCTTGCTGCAGACCCCTGCCCCGCACGCCAGCCCGGCGGGCGCGCAGCCGGCCTCGAAACGCTGGAAACCTTTCTCCATCGCCGCGGTGAACCTTATCGCCGGGCCATGTCGAGCCCGGTGACAGGTTTCACGCACTGCTCACGCCTGTCGCCGCACCTGGCCTGGGGCACGCTTTCAATGCGCGAAACAGCACAAGCCACCTGGGCGCGCCAGCGAGCGCTGAAACAGGCGGAGACGGCCAGCACCGGCAGCTGGCGCGGCTCGATGAGCAGTTTCTCAGGCCGCCTGCACTGGCGCGATCACTTCACCCAGAAACTGGAAGACGAGCCGAAGCTGGAATGGCGCAATCTCCACCGCGCCTATGATGGCCTGCGCCCTGCGGAGCCAGAGGCAACGCGGCTGGCGGCCTGGGCGAAAGGGGAAACCGGCCTGCCCTTTGTCGATGCATGCATGCGGGCGCTGATCGCGACCGGCTGGATGAATTTCCGCATGCGGGCGATGCTGGTGGCGGTGTCATCCTATCATCTCTGGCTGGACTGGCGTCAGCCGGGCGAGCATCTCGCCAGACTGTTCACCGACTATGAGCCGGGCATTCACTGGCCGCAGATGCAGATGCAGTCGGGCACCACGGGCATCAACACGGTGCGCATCTACAATCCCGTCAAACAGGGCCACGACCAGGATCCGGGCGGCGTGTTTGTCCGCCGCTGGCTGCCCGAACTGGCTGGCGTGCCAGATGACTTCATCCACGAGCCCTGGAAATGGGAGCGCGCAGGAAGCATCCTCGGCAAGACCTATCCGGTCCCCGTCGTCGATCATCTGGCCGCGGCGAAAGAGGCTCGCCAGAAAGTCTGGGCTGTGCGGCGCGGGCCGGATTATCGCCAGGCCGCCAACGCCATCCAGGACAAGCACGGCTCTCGCAAGTCGGGCATGGCGACGACCGCCCGCCGCAAACGCGCGGCGAAAAAACCGGCCGCTGGCGGCGATGCGCAGATGTCGCTACC
>CAYXQV010000269.1:0-3531 GCA_964467505.1 uncultured Hyphomonadaceae bacterium
AATGCTCGATCCAGCGGCGCAACCAGAAAGTCATCGAGGAAGCCCCCTCCCCGCTGCTCGACGCGCAAACGCGCAAGGCGATGGGCGAGCAGGCCGTCGCACTGGCAAGGGCCGTTGACTATGACAGTGCGGGCACGGTCGAATTCGTTGCCTCCGGTGTCGACAAGAGCTTCTATTTCCTCGAAATGAACACGAGGCTGCAGGTCGAACATCCGGTCACCGAGATGATCACCGGTGTCGATCTGGTCGAACAGATGCTGCGCGTGGCCAGCGGCGAAAAACTCGCGATCGGGCAATCCGACCTGAAGATCAATGGCTGGGCGGTCGAGAGCCGCGTCTATGCCGAGGACCCCTACCGCAATTTCCTGCCCTCCATCGGCCGGCTGAAAACCTTCATCCCCCCGGCAGAAGGCCCGCTCGGCGAGGGCACGGTGCGCATGGATTCCGGGGTTCGCGAGGGCGACGAAATCTCGATGTTCTATGATCCGATGATCGCCAAGCTGGTCACCCATGGGGCGACGCGCGACATCGCGCTCGACACGCAGGCCAGCGCGCTGGACCGCTTCCATATCGAGGGCATCCGCGACAATATCCCCTTCGTGGCCGCCGTGGCTGACGAAGCACGCTTCCGCTCTGGCGATATCACAACCGCCTATATCAAGGACGAATTCCCCGACGGCTTCAACGGCGTGCCGGCAACGGATTTCCAGCGCAAACTGCTGATCTGCGCGTCTGCCTTTGTCCATGGTGTCTATGCCGACCGCGCGGCCAATATTTCCGGCCGGCTGTTTGCCAAATCCGAGCCGCGCACCGACTGGGAAGTCATTCTTGGCGACGAATACCACCCGGTGACATTGAAACTCGACGCCGGCCAGGCGCACATCACCGTCAATGGCGGCGCGCCGCATACACTGGTCAGCGACTGGAAACCGGGAACGCCGCTGGTTGAGGGTGTGCTGGACGGCGAACCCTTCGCGGTGACGTTCGAGAACCGGACCGAGGGTTTCATGTTCCGCCATCGCGGCGTCGCGCTGCGCACGCTGGTGTGCACCCCGCACGTCGCCGAACTTCACCGCCGTCTGCCCGAGAAGCAACAACCGGACATGTCGAAACTCATCGTCTCGCCAATGCCGGGCCTTGTCGTGTCGATCGACGTGGAAAAGGGCCAGGAAGTGAAGGCAGGAGAGGCCGTGTGCGTGGTCGAGGCAATGAAGATGCAGAACATCATTCGCGCCGAGACCGATGGCACCGTCGAGGCTGTCAATGTCGGCGCCGGTGACAGCGTGGCAGCCGATGAGGTGATGATCGAATTCGCATGAGGCGGATCACCTGCCGGACAGATTAATCCTTATCGTTTATTGATAAATTTAGAAAACCGCGCTAAAGCCTGTCACGCAGCATCCGGGAAGGGCTTTTCGCATGAGTATCGCAACCATTCTGTTCAGTCCGAACGGGCGTATTGGGCCGGGAAACTTCTGGCGGGGCTATATCATCATCCTCGCAGTGTCGCTGGTCATCCAGGTCATCAATGTGCTGATGGGCCCCTCGCCGCTCGCCGTGCCGCTGGGACTTGCCAGCCTCGTGCTTTACTGGTGCACGATCGCGATCTTCGCCAAGCGCCTGCATGATACAGGTGCGACCGGCTGGTGGATTGTGGCAATCGCTGCGGGCTGGACGCTGATCATGCTGGTCGGTGTCGCGATCATTCTCGGCATTTTCGCCGGCGATGTGATGTCCACCGCGATGCAGGATGAAACCTATGCCCAGTCGCCGCAATTCATGCTTGAATTGCAGGATGCCATCTTCGTGCCGGGCACCGCGCTCGGTCTCGTGATCAACATCGCGCTTGGTTTCATCATGGCCAATCTCAGATCCGAGCCTAATTCGAATGCATACGGACCGCCCACAGGCGGTTCGCCTGGCGACACTTTTTCCTGAGCAAGGACGCTATCAGCCCATGAGCGATGCAGACCTGATCGACCCGAAACATCCCTGGATCGATGATCCCAGCGATGTGCCCGGTGGCATGAACTGGCTGGAAAGCTTCTTCGATCCCACAGGCGAGACCTCCCGTGTCCACTTCACGCGCGGCTGGACGGCACTGTTTTTCACCCGGTTGCTCTTCCTGATCTTCACGAGCGCCCTGGTCTTCATCATGATGTCGGCTGGTGCGGAAGACCCACAGGCCTTTTCGCCGCCATCATGGGGCTTTCCGGCGCTTGTCACCCTGACTGCGATCATGTCGATGATCCTTCATGTCAGGCGACTGGCGAACGCCCGGCGCACCCCGCTCTGGGCACTGCTCGTGCTAGCTCCTGTCCTGCTCGGCGCCGGCGCATTCATGACCGGCACCGCGCAGGGCGCGCAGGAATATGACAAGAAGGTCGCCGCTTGGGAGGCGCGCCAGAACCCGGCCCGCAGCCAGGCGGGCGATCAGGCTGGCGGTGGCGGCGACAATGAGGGAAGACAGGTCGAGCGGGGCGCCGAACGGCGTGGCAATAAAGACAGCTTCGACCCTACCAAGACGAGCCAGCGCGCCTTTGCGATCGATGCCGGCATCCAGCGCGCGAGCCTGCCATGGGCGCTGTCATCCCTGGCCGTCATGCTCTGGAGCCTGCTCTGGGTGGGCCGCCTGCCCAATGGCGGGGGCGCAATTCGCTCGCGCTTCGAGCCTGAGCGCCCCTATCAGGCCGATTGAGGCACCGGCGGCGGAACCGGGGCGGTCGGGCAACGGAAAACCTGCTCGAAGGCCAGCTGCAGGGCATGGTCGGCCTCGTCCATGGAGACCGGCCGGCCAAGATCGACGAGGCTGGTGACGCCATAGCGCGGATCGGCAATCCCGCAGGGCGTGATGCCCGAAAAATGCGACAGGTCCGGCTCGACATTGAGCGATATGCCGTGAAAGCTCACCCAGCGTTTCAGGCGGATGCCGATGGCTGCGATCTTGTCCTCGCGCTGTGGCCCGCCAGGCTGCGTGCGATCGACCCAGACGCCGACACGCCCCTCGCGCACACCGGCCTCGATATTGAACTGCGCCAGCGCCGCGATGACCCAGGCCTCCAGCGAGCGGACGAAGGCGCGCACATCCCGGCCGCGCGCGCCCACATCCAGCATCACATAGACCACGCGCTGGCCAGGCCCGTGATAGGTGAACTGGCCGCCACGTCCTGTCTTGTGCACCGGGAAACGATCCGGCTCGCGCAGATCACCGGGCTGCGCGCTGGTGCCTGCGGTGTAGAGCGCGGGATGCTCCAGCAGCCAGACAAGTTCGCGCGCCTCGCCTGCCCCCACGGCCCCTGCCCGCGCTTCCATCAGGGCCACGGCATCACCATACGCGACCAACCCCGGCGAAATGGCCCACTCAACTGCAGAAGATTTATCCATCTGCCGCATATAGCGCGCGTTCCGGGCTTCACATAGGCTTCGGGCTCGCATATAC
Organism: uncultured Hyphomonadaceae bacterium; assembly: GCA_964467505.1. Lineage (GTDB taxonomy): Bacteria > Pseudomonadota > Alphaproteobacteria > Caulobacterales > Hyphomonadaceae > UBA5336. The sequence goes on from CAYXQV010000269.1 coordinate 3,440, forward strand.
AGCGGCCCTTGGCCTTTTTACCCGGCCATTCCAGAGTGTGCGGTCGTGGCGGAACTGGTAGACGCGCAGCGTTGAGGTCGCTGTGGAGCAAT
>CAYXQV010000270.1:0-3518 GCA_964467505.1 uncultured Hyphomonadaceae bacterium
AAATGCAGAGAGGCGTTTCTCAAATGAATCCTTATGCGCGGTTCAGTCTCGTATCGAACACCGTGTCGGCCGCCCTGGTGCTGGGCGCGCTGGCCATTTATGGGCCGATCGGCCTGGAGGTTGCCATGACATCATCGGGCGGTTCCGGCCCGGCCATGTGGGCGGCCCTCGCTGCCGGTGTCGGCGTGCTCGTTGTCTTCTGGGTGACGATGACCGAGGCCATATTCCCGTCCCTTTTCCGTTTCGATTCCCTGCGCAAGCTCGTGCTCGGAAAATACTACATGGAAGGAACCTGGCTCCAGGCAGAGCGCGGCGATGGCGTGACCCGCATGTCGGTCATCGACATCCAGCCCAAGGGCACACGCTTCACCTTCACCGGCTATTCGCTGAATGAAGAGCTCGAAATCGAGAGTAATACCCGGATCGAATTCTCCCGTTTCGACTGGCCCTTCATGGTCTACAAGCATCGCAACTCCCTTTCAGACGGCGCTGACGGGCTGAGCGAGGGCGTGGGCGAAATCCAGTTCGAGATGAACCGGTCGTCTGCCCGGCGCTATAATGGTTTCCTCCAGTTCGTGCGCAACCAACAGCGCCTGAAGGTTGAAGGCGTGAAGCTGAGTTCGGGCCGCGAGATCAGGCGCCTGCGTTCGCTTGAGGGACGCCGCGAGATATTCTCGAAATACTGGGAGCTGTTCTTCAACCGCTCGATCGCCGCCGCAGGGTCCGCCGCTGGCCCGCTCCAGGACACATCGCAGGCGCCTGCGCCCGCCGCGCGCCCCGTGCCCGTGGTTGCAGATGCCCTCGCCGGGGCGCAGCCGGTGTTTGCCGAGCGTCGGGAGGCAGACGCTCCGCCGCGCGCCGATGCCGGGGGTGTGATTGCGCGCCGGCGCACCAGTGACTGGCAGCGCCAGCCGCAAACCGGGGCGGACATCGACACGCCCCGTGAAGAAGACTATCCGGTCGAAGAGGATATTTTCGACAGCGCCCCGGACATCGAAGCACCCCGCCGCACGGCCGCGACAGGGACTTCGCAGCGCGATGTGCCGCGAGTGTCGGGGACCGCATTCGACTATCGAAAGCGCCCGCTGATCTGAGCGAGTCCCTGCTTGCGCACGCGCCGGCCGACAAACACATGAAAACGGCCCCCCTCAAGGCGATGGGGGCCGTTTCTGTCGGACACGCCGGAAACCTCAGGCTGGTACAGGCGCGCCGGAATAATCGAAGACGTGCCCGCTCGCCTGCGGGGTCAGGTTTTCAAGGACATCCAGGAGCTTGCCGGCGGAATATTCCGGGCTGAAGAGCTTCCCTGCAGGCACATTGGCCTGAAAGGCCTCCGACAGTTTCGTGTCGACCGTGCCGGGATGCAGGCCGACGGCGATGAACTCGCTGTTTCGCCGCCCCTGCTCAATCGCATAATTGCGGATCAGCATGTTCAGAGCGGCCTTGGACGCGCGGTAGGCATGCCAGCCGCCGATCCGGTTGTCACTGATCGAGCCGACGCGCGCGGAAAGGGCGGCGAAGACGGCCCGCTCCCGGCGAGGCATGATCGGCAGGAAGTGCTTGGCGACCAGGGCGGGCCCGAACGTATTGGCGCGGAAGACCTGCTCGAAGGCTTCGAGATCCTGTTGCCTGTAGGATTTTTCAGGCTCAAGCCCGCCGGGCCCGCGCAGCAGTCCGGTTGCGACAATGACGAGTTCGGGTGGCCCGCTGGCGGCGACGCGGGCGGCGGCTTCTGCAAGGTCTGTCTCGCGTGTGATGTCGGCGCGTCCCATCTCGACGCCGGGAATGTCGCCAGCTGCGCTGCGGGAGAAGCCGTAGACTTCGTCTGCGCCGCGCGCGACCAGCCCTTCGGCCAGCGCCCGCCCAATCCCACCACTGACCCCGAAAACGACTGCGCGCATGATGACTTCTCCTTTAGCGCTGAAGACGTATGGCAGGCGGCGAGGCTGTAAAGGCGGGGCTATGCGTCAGGCCCGCAAAAGAAAATCCCGGGCCGCAACTGGCCCGGGATGGAAGATGTCTTGCTGGCGTCGCGGACTTGCCTATTGCGGCAGGCCCTCGCCCTCGCGCTCCAGCCGGGCCTGCGCTGCAGCGGTCTTGGCAAGGCGCGCAAGATTGATGAACTCGGCGCGGTAGCCGAACGCATCCTCGCCGCGGGCCGTCTGCGCCAGCGCGATCACCTCATCAAAGCCGTAATCGGTTGCCGTGTACGGGTCGCCGCGCAGGAGCTGGCCGTAGCCGGCAACAGCCGTGGCAAAGCGCGCCCATTGCGGGCTGGCTTCGATGCTGTCCTTGCGATCAGAGAGCGTGATCGGGCGCGTCACCAGTCTCGAAGTGTCCGCGCCGGGCGCCTTCTCGCGCAGCTTCAGGAAGGCGTATTCGTCCGACATGTCGGGATTGGAGGTTTCGGGCGCGGCCTCGTAGCGGCTCGCATCGATCAGGCGGGCATCACTGTCGGTGGTGGTGATCTCATAGATCGCGGTGACCGAAGCCCCGGCACCGATATCGCCGGCATCGACCGCGTCATTGTTGAAATCCTCGCGGTTGAGCATCCGGGTCTCATAGCCGATCAGGCGATATTCGGCGACGCGGGCCGGGTTGAACTCGACCTGGATCTTCACATCGTCAGCGATCGGGAAGAGATTGCCGGAAAGATCGTCCTTGAGCAGCTTGCGTGCCTCGTTGAGGCTGTCGACATAGCCGGCGGTGCCATTGCCGGTCTGGGCGATCTTCTGCATCAGTGCGTCATTATAATTCCCAGTGCCAAAGCCCATCACCGAGAGATAGATCCCGGTCTCGCGCTTGCGGGAGACGAAATCCTCCAGCCGTTCAGGGTCGCTGATGCCGACATTGAAATCGCCATCGGTCAGCAGCATCACGCGGTTGACGCCATCGGGATCGAGATTGCGCTCGGCCAGTGAATAGGCCAGCCGCAGCCCTTCACCGCCCGCTGTCGAGCCGCCAGCGGAGAGATTTTCGAAGGCTGCGAGGATCTTGCCCTTGTTGGCGTCTGTGGCCGTCGTCGGCTCAAGCACTTCGCCCGCCGCGCCGGCATAGACAGCGATCGAGACCGTGTCTGCTTCGCCCATCTCGTCGATCAGCATGGCCAGCGCCTTCTTCGCGAGCGGCAGCTTGTCGTGCGATGACATCGAGCCGGAGACATCGACCAGCAGGGTCAGGTTCAGCGGCGGGCGCTCGTCCAGCTCGATATCATAGCCCTGAATGCCGATCTGCATCAGTTCGCGCCCTTCCGCCCATGGCGAGGGGGCGATGTTGACGTTCATCGAGAACGGATTTTCCGGGCCGGACGTCTTCGGATAGGCATAATCGAAATAATTGATCATTTCCTCGATGCGCACGGCATCCTTTGGCGGCAGCACGCCATTGTTGAGGTAACGCCGCGCAACGGCATAGGCGGCCGTGTCGACATCGATCGAGAAGGTCGAGACCGGTTCTTCGGAGACCAGCTTGACCGGATTGATCTCGACATCCTCATAGCGCTCACGGTCGATATCGCC
>CAYXQV010000271.1:0-3468 GCA_964467505.1 uncultured Hyphomonadaceae bacterium
GCGCGTGATGCCGGTCTGCGCTTTGCCCTGCCTGGCGAGGTATTCAATCCACCTGGGGAGGCGGACGCATGAACCGACAGGCTGTGACGATCGTGATCCCGACGCTGCGCAGGCCGGTCGCGCTCCAGCGCGCGCTTGAGAGCCTGCTTGTGCAGGAGGGGTTTGAAACCGATGGCTTCGAGATCATCGTCGTCGACAATGACCCGGAAGCTTCAGGCCTCCCGGTGGTTCGCAAGGTGGCGGCCCGTGCCCCGCCGCATATCGCCATACAGGCGATTGCGATGCCCCAGCCGGGCGTCGCCAATGCCCGCAATGCTGCCATGGGCCTGGTATACACTCGGCTGGTCGCGTTTCTCGATGATGACATGACCGCGCCGCGCCATTGGCTGGCCAGTCTTCTCGATGCGCATGCCGCCTGCCCGGCTGGTGTCACCTTCGGGCCGAAACATCCGGTCCTGCCGAAAGAGGTCACGCGCCACACAGCCTATCTGGACAGGTTTTTCAGCCTGCGCCCCGGCCATGATGACGGCCTGATCGACGCCTCATATGGCTGCGGCAATTCCCTGCTCGACCTCGACCGGACGCCGCCACTCAGTCCGCTGTTCAATCCGGCCACAAACGAGTCGGGCGGCGAAGATGATATGCTCTATGCCGACATCCGCGCCCATGGTGAGGGTTTTGCCTGGTGTGAGGCCGCTTTCGTGTATGAGCACATTCCCGCATCGCGCGCCCGGCTCGGTTATACGCTGCCGCGCGCATTCGCTTATGGACAAGGCCCGTGCACGCTTGCGCGTCGCCAGAAGCCGCCGCAGATCGGACGCTTGCTGATGTGGATGGGCATCGGCGCCGGCCAGACGCTGGTCTACGGCACCTGCGCTGCGGTGACATTCATGCTGTCGCACCCCTCACGCGCGACCTGGCTCGACAGGACGGCACGCGGCCTTGGCAAGGTGTTCTGGTTCCACCGCGAGGATTTCTATGGCGAGGCGATGCTCAAACGCTCACACGCGGCCGCGCCAGGCGAAACTGTCACCGCGCGCGACACGCAGGCTTGAGCCCGGCCCGCGTCGCGCGTTGCGCGGCTGAACGCTGCCCTCAGCGCCAAAACCGCGCGCGAGATAGCCCGCCACGATCACATACAGGATCCAGACCATGTGATTGCGCGCAATGATCAGGCTTTCGGAACTGCTGAAAAGCATGAACTGAATGAGAAACCCAGCGGCAAAGATCGCGGCCCTGTGGCCGGGAAAGGCCGCCACGGCGCGGATGACCGTCAGCGCGAAATGCAGGATAAACAGCGCAAGTCCCGCATATCCCAGCGCGATGCAAAGCTCCAGCCAGCCATTGTGCGCGCTCGGCGCCTCCCAGTTGACAGCCACACGCACCCAGTGGGCAGGTTCTGAATCCGGCGCCCAGTAGGCCCCATAGCCATAACCCAGCCAGGGCCGCTGCGAGATGCTCTCGATCAGGGCGCCCCAGATATCGGTGCGGCCCGTCAGGGTCGTATCCTTGCCAAGCGGTTCCAGAACAAGCTGCGGCTCAAGCAGGAGGATCATCGCAAGCATGCCGGCAAGGCTTGCACCTGACCAGACAAGGACAACCGCATGCACCGGCCCGCGCTGGAAAAGCGCGCCGGCAGCCACCATGGCAAGTGCGAGTATCAGGCCAAGCAGGGCGGTTGCCGATGTCGACAGGATGACCAGCGCGACCGACAATCCAAGACCCACCAGCCAGATGCGCCGCCGCGCCGGGTCGAACAGGGCGAGCACCATGAAGATCAGCGCCGCGCGCGCCATCTGCCCGCCCAGCGAGTTCTTGACGAACCAGAAGCCGCGCCAGGCACCGACATGCACCTCCTGCTGGCGCCCGAACCCCGGCACGAGCAGGCCGGCAAGAAAACTGATTGCCGCCAGGAACAGCCAGACCCCGCCAAGTATTCGCAACAGCGTCATCGCATCATAGCGAACGACCAGGAACAGCGCGAAGAGCGTGGTCGCCACGACCGAAACCGACCGTCGCAGGGTCAGGCCGGGATCGATCGACCAGGCGACGGATGCGAGCGTCAACATCAGCAGAAGGATTAGGAAAGGCATGCGCAGGCCAAGCGAAACCAGCTCGCGCAGACGCGTCAGTGACAAGGCGAAAACACCCGCATAGACCGGAAGCCACATCACCCTGAGAAATGCGTTGCCATCGACATCCTGCTCGCCAGTGACAAGCCGCTGGACCAGCCCGGCCGAAAACAGGATGAGGAAGACCACGACAAGGCTGATCTCGATGCGCGGCCAGAGGCCCGCTGCCGGTTTTGCGATGGCGCCCGAAGCGGTCATGGCTCAGCCGCCGAGGCTCTGCATCAGGCGCGCGTCACTGCCGACCCCGGTCATCACCACGCCGAGAACCTGTCCGCCATTGGCTTCGATCTCGTCGCGCGCCATTGCCGCAGCGTCAGCCCGGGTCCGGTCGCTGCGCACGACAAGGATGACGCCATCCACCTCGCTGGCAAGGCCAAGCCCGACGCCCGAGCGTTCAAGCGAAGGCGCGTTGACAATGGTCCACTCTGCTTTCGATCGCAGTGCCTGCCACCAATCGGCCTGCGGGCGAAACCGCACATGCTGGCCCGGTGACAGCAATTCGCCGCGCAGGCGCGTGACCAGCAGTTTCGATCTCCCGATCTGATGGGCACAAAGCAGGTGCTGGTTGTCGATATCGCCGCCCCGCCCACGCGTCGCAGCGCGGCTGGCCTGGCATGGGCCGGCCAGGCCAAGCGAGGCGTCAAAGGCGCGACCCGGCTGGCCAAGTTCGCCGGCAAAACCGTTTTCGAAGCCGAAAAAAGCGCTGTTGGTCTCAAGGTCGAGGTCGAGCAACCAGACCGCCCGCTGGCTTCGCGCTTCAGCCATCAGCGCCACCGATCCGGCAAGACTGGTCGTGCCTTCACCCTCATGGGCGGAAATGAACATGACCACGCGTCCGCCGCCCGCAGACGGCATGCGGCGCAGGTTTCGCCAGAGGTTCTCAAGATCTCGGCGCAGGTCGCGCATGCCGGTAAACTCGCAAGACTGTCAGTGTCCATATGTATTATCGTTGAAGGGTTAATGGCGCTTTGCACACCTATCCAGCCTTTTCACCACTCGCGCAAAGCCGGAAGGCGCCCTATCTTGCCCGGCATGGATACGACCCGCCCAGATGATGGCACGCCGGCGCGCGGTGTCGATGTGATCCGCGACAATCTCCAGCGCCTGCCCGGCCGGCCTGGCGTCTATCGCATGACCGGCAGTGATGGCGAAGTGCTGTATGTCGGCAAGGCAAAGAACCTGAAGAACCGTGTCGGCAATTATGCCCGGCTTGGTGGCCACACCCAGCGCATCGCGCGGATGATCCAGCTCACAGCGGCGATGGAATTCGTTGTCACCGAGACAGAAACCGAAGCGCTGCTGCTGGAAGCCAACCTGATCAAGCGGTTCAAGCCGC
>CAYXQV010000272.1:0-3407 GCA_964467505.1 uncultured Hyphomonadaceae bacterium
CGAAACGGGTGACTTGGATTGCGCCCATTGTTGACGCTGTCGGCCATGCAGTATCGGGCAGTTCATCGCCGATTGCGGTCTTCGCCATCGTCGTTGTGACTGGCGGGTTTGAGGCGCATTCTGTGCGTTTGGCGACAGTGCCAAGAACTGACTGCAGGTCGATCGACATCCGCTGAAAGAATTTGGGGCAAAACAGCTGCTCCTGGATCTGGCTTCAGCTTTGCATCCCGACGGCGGCCTTAGACCATCCAGCGTACCTTGAGCCAGGCCCGGTCCGTATTGCTGAACTGGCCAAAGATTCCGTCTTCATCGCCCCAGACCAGGTCTATCCCGGTCCGCAGGCGGAGTCGGTCGTTCACCTGCCAGGACAGGGTCGGCCTGAAAGTGCCATCGCCATCGGTGAGGGAACCCAGCAGTTCGGCACTTGCCGTCCAGGTCTGGTTTGAAAAGGAACGCTGGATTTTCAGCGTCGTGATGACGTCCGTATTGGGCCTGACGAGCCCATCGCCCTCGATATGGTCCACGCCGAGCTGGGCATTCAGGAACACCTCGTCTGGCAGGTCCCAGTCCAGGCCCGCGCCAGCCAGCCAGCGGCTGCGGGTGTCGGCGGCGAGGCTTGTTCCCTCAAGATTGACCGGCTGGTCTGGCACAAAGGCGGTTTCCACCCGCCAGACCCGCGCCCCCGCGCTTGTCTGCCATGTCGCCCCGACTAGCGTGCGCGTGTCGTATTCGAGGGCCACGCCGGTCGCGTCTGGCCGGAAGACGGGCTCGGTGTCCGGGCCGTGGATCACTAGGGCGCTGAAATCAGACGCCCCGATCCGTCTGGAAGCCCTGACGCCCAGTGTCGGGTTGTCGGGCGTGGCCACCCTGAGTTCCGGCAAGGCCGCGCCTGCAGGCAGGCCGGCGCGAAACCGGGGCGCGCGGACGGCGTAGGTGTCTCCCGGATCCGCCAGCTGGTCAGACGTCCCGTCAAAGCTGCCCGCGATATCCCAGCGCAGCTCCGCCCAGTTGAACTCCGCGCGCGCCCCCCACCTTGAAATCCGTTCCGGCCTTTGCTCGGTGAACACCGCTTCGCGGCGCCGCACCGCATCGTAGCGGTCCGTGACCTGAAGGCCATCGAGCACGCCCCAGGCGAGGCTTTGCTTGCCGAGCGTCAGGCGGGTCGAACGCTGACGCCAGCTGAGTGTGGCTTCATCGATCTCGATCCGGGCATCGGGTCCCAGGGACCATGGGCGCGAAAGATCGCCATAGGTCTCCACACTGCCAAGTCCGGTATCTCCCGTTGTACCCTCAAATCTCATGGCCAGATCGGCGCGCCAGGACCGGTCGAACCGCACGCCGATGTCGGGCCGGATCTCGAGCTTTGCAAAGTCCGCATTCCCGTTGTCCAGACCGGTCGCGAGTGTCTGCGACACCTCCCAGGACTGGTTGATCCTGATCGTGTCGGCAACGGCGGGTGCGGCGAGAAGGCCGGCGACCGACAGTGCCGAAAGAATGGCCGATCTGGAGAGTATGTCAGCCCACATCTGGAATACCATAGGCCATGGCATCGGGATCGAAGATGCTGTCATCGAGGTCGGGGACATGCTGCATGCCGGTGAACGTCACATCGGTGCGGTGACCCGTCTGAAGGTTCTCGGCGGTGAAGTGCAGTGCGGTCTGCGCGCCGCCGATCGGCTCGATGTCGAGCACTTCGACACGCTTGAGGAGGTCGCCATCCGTGTCGGTGTACTCGATCCAGACCGGGAACGCGGTTTCGGTGTCGATACGGGCCCGGAAACCGGCATAGCCCATTTCGATGCCGAGTTCCGGTGTCTTCGCGGTTCCGGTCAGGACCGGATAGGATTTGCCGTCCACAACGACTTCGCCGTCGACACCGAAGGACCAGTCGTCCAGGCCGAATTTGAAATTGTCCTTGATGTCGCCATAGGTGAGGTCCGTGCCGAGGAAATAGTCGCCGCGGTCGGATACCGGCAGGCGGCGCACGCGTTCGGTCGCCGGAAGGTACAGCCAGTTCTCGTCCTCGCGCGCATCGTGGTTGAAGCTCAGGAACGCCGTTTCCTCGATCATGGCCGGGGCCGAAAAGAAGATGGCGATCCGCTCGGTTTCGGCGGTTTGCGAGTGGATCATGAGGGCTTCGCGCTCGCGAATGCGGCTTGCGCTGTTGGTGAGCTGGAAGTGCATGGTTCCGGCGCGTCCCTCGTTGGCGGGGCGCTCGGCCACCAGAGTGGCAAGGGCCATGGCATCGTTGGTGGGGTCGGCCTGGGCCACTTGCGGGAGGGCCAGCAGGGGAAGGAGATAGAGGACTTTAAGGCGTTGCATTGCGCTGTGCTCCTTGGCTGAACGAGGATGTCACCGCCCACAGGGCCGGCACGATGATGAGGGCACCGATGAGCGAGCCGAAGGCGCCCACCGAGACGAGGAAACCGAACCAGCGCAGCGGCGGCGCCGATGAAATGCAGATCACCGCAAGCGCCACGCCGAGTGCGATGGCGGAATAGAAACAGGCCCGCGCGACAATGGGATAGTTGCCGCGAAAGGCTTCAAACCCGGTCTCTCCCGCAGTGTGACGTTTCTTGACGATGGAGATCAGGTGGATGCCGAAATCGATGCCCAGCCCCGTGGCGATGGCCGCCGTCATGGATGTTGCCGGTGCGATGTCGATCCCGAATGCGCCCATGGTCGCATAGACGCTCACCAGGCCGACCAGCAATGGCACCATGGCAAAGACGGCGTAGACCAGCGACCGGAACACGATGAACGTCGTGACAAAGACAAGCGCGACGGCGAGACCAAGGCCGCGGAAATGGTTGTCTGCCAGTTGTGTCATCCATCCATCATTCACCGCCACGCGGCCGCTGATTTCTGCCGAGAGACCGCTGGCTTGGCTCCAATTCTCCGTCAGATGTTCGAGCGCCTCGACCGTGGGCAGCGTGCGGGAATAGCTGTCGGTGGAAAGCTGGGCCCGGATCAGCGCACGAGTGTGGTCGAAATCGATTTCCTGCTTGAAGTCTTCCGGCGGTGCGGAGGCCTCATAGAGGAACATGTATTGGGCCGGGCCGCGCTGCGATGAAGGAAGCGTACCTTCCGGTGCACCCGTCAGCACGCCATGCATGAGCGCGATATACTCGTCGATGCCGCTGACCTTTTCGACAAGGGCCAGGGTGCTGATCTGATCACGCCAGCTGCGGATCCGAGCCAGCGCCTCGGGTGTCATCAGCCCGCCGGGCTCGGGTGCGGTGACGACCACGTCCAGGAAGTTCACGCCGCCGAGCTGGGCATTGATCTCGCGGTCGGCGATCCGGACAGGGTCGCCTTCAGTGAAGTAGAGCTGGCGCTCATAATCGAACTCGGCCTGGCTTGCAAAACCGGTAAGCGCAAGCGTGACGACCGCCAGGGTCGCAAGC
>CAYXQV010000273.1:0-3390 GCA_964467505.1 uncultured Hyphomonadaceae bacterium
TTCGCACGCTTGGCTGCTATCCGCTGACCGGCGCGGTCGAGAGCACCGCATCGACGCTGGAAGAGATCATCCAGGAAACGCTCCTGAACACCTCTTCGGAACGCCAGGGCCGTGTGATCGACACCGACAAGGGCGCATCCATGGAACAGAAGAAGAAGGAGGGGTATTTCTGATGAGCCGCCAGACCACCCTCACCGACCAGAATATCGTCGAATATCTCAAGGCCCACGAACACAAGTCGCTGTTGCGGTTCATCACCTGCGGATCGGTCGATGACGGCAAGTCGACCCTGATCGGCCGGCTGCTTTACGACTCCAAGATGATCTATGAAGACCAGCTTGCCGCGCTGCAGTCAGACTCCACACGTGTCGGCACGCAGGGCGGCGAGATCGATTTTGCCCTTCTCGTCGACGGCCTGTCGGCTGAGCGCGAACAGGGCATCACGATCGATGTCGCCTATCGCTTCTTTTCGACCGACAAGCGCAAGTTCATCGTCGCCGACACGCCCGGACATGAGCAATATACGAGAAACATGGCCACCGGCGCATCGACCGCCGATGTCGCCGTGTTGCTGATCGATGCGCGCCGGGGCGTGCTGACCCAGACCCGGCGCCATGCCTTCATCACCTATTCGCTGGGCATCCGCCGGATGCTGCTGGCCATCAACAAGATGGACCTTGTCGATTATGATCGCGCTGTTTTCGAACAGATAGTCGATGACTTTACCCGGTTTGCCGAAGAGCTTGGCCCTGATCTCGAAATCGAGCCGATTCCGCTGTCGGCGCTGAACGGCGAAAATGTGCTTGAACGCTCGCAGCACACTCCATGGTATGACGGCCCCTGCCTGATGGAGTACCTGGAAACCGTACCGGTCGGCGACAAGCGCCGGACTGCCCCGATGCGGATGCCGGTGCAGTGGGTCAACCGCCCCAATCTCGACTTTCGCGGCTTTGCCGGCCAGATCGTGTCGGGCGTCGCCCAGCCGGGCGACCGGATCAAGGTGCTGCCAGGCGGACGCGAGGCGACAATTGACAGGATCGTCACCGCCTCGGGCGATCTCGATACGGCAGTGGCTGGCCAGTCCGTCACCCTGACACTGGCTCAAGAGGTCGATTGCTCGCGTGGCGACGTGATCTGCATGGCCGATGACCCGGCCGAAGTGTCCGACCAGTTCCAGGTGCGCATCCTCTGGATGTCGGAGCAACCGCTCCTGCCGGGGCGCAAATATCTGCTCAAGCTCGGCACCAAGCTCGTCCGCGCGACCGTCAATGCGCCGAAATACTGTATCGATGTCAATACGCTGGGCGACCTTCCCGCAAGGACACTTGAACTCAATGATTTCGGCGTCTGCACAATCTCGCTGGATGAGCCGGTGGCGTTCGACGCCTATAATGAGATCCGCGAAATGGGCGGCTTCATCATCATTGACCGGATCGAGAACACCACCGTTGGGCTCGGCCTGATAGATTTTGCCCTGCGGCGCGCCGCCAATATCCACTGGCAGGCGCTCGATATCGACCGTGAAGCGCTGGCCGAACAGAAGGGCCAGAAGCCAGCCGTCCTGTGGTTCACCGGGCTTTCCGGGTCGGGCAAGTCAACGATTGCCAATGCGCTGCAAAAGCAGCTGTTTGCCATGGGGCGTCACACAATGGTGCTGGACGGCGACAATGTCCGCCATGGGCTCAACCGCGATCTCGGCTTCACCGATGCCGACCGGGTGGAGAACATTCGCCGTGTCAGCCACGTTGCCCGCCTGATGAGCGATGCCGGGCTGATCGTGCTGGTCTCCTTCATTTCGCCGTTCCGTTCCGAACGCCAGATGGCCAGAAACCTCATGGGCGAGGGTGAATTCGTCGAGGTCCATGTCGATACCCCGCTCGACGTGGCCGAACAGCGCGACGTCAAGGGACTCTACAAACGCGCCCGCGCCGGCGAAATCAGCAATTTCACAGGGATAGACAGCCCCTATGAAGCCCCTCAATCGCCCGAAATCTCCATCGACACGGTGAGCTGCTCACCCGATGAGGCGGCGGGACACATCCTCGCCTGGTTGAAAAGCAACGGAAAGATCGCTGAATAGGGTGCTGCCGGCTGGCAGGCTTTCTGAAAAACTGAAAGGGACTGTTTCTGAAACGCCCCCGGACATCCGACTGTCCCGGGCTTGACCCGGGATCTGCCTGGTTCCGGCCCGCACGCGAGAGACCCCGGATCAGGTCCGGGGCGGTCGGGATGGGAAGGACTGTCTTCAGACAGGTTTTCCTCGCCCTTCGACTTCGCTCAGCCCTTCGACTTCGCTCAGGATGAGGAAAACCAATGAGACTCCTCATCGGTGAGGAGCGGCCGCCCTTCGACTTCTCTCACCGATGAGGGCCGCGTCTCGAAGGATGGGCTGCGTGAACTGGTTTTCAGAAAGCCTGCCAGAGCAGTTTCAGTGATCGGTCCCCTCACCGGCCAGCGCCTGCAGATACGCGCCATAGCCGCTCTTGCTCATCTCGTCGGCGAGCGCCAGCAACTGGCCTTTGTCGATATAGCCGCGGCGATAGGCGATTTCCTCAAGGCACGCGATCAGCAGGCCCTGTCGCTCCTCGATTGTCTTGACGAAATGGCCGGCCTCCAGGAGCGAAGCATGGGTGCCCATGTCCAGCCAGGCAAAACCGCGCCCCAGCACCCGCGCGCGCAACTCCCCGTCGCGGCGGTAGGATTCGTTCAGGTCGGTGATTTCCAGTTCGCAGCGCCCGGAAGGCCGCAGACGCCGGGCGCGCTCGCAGACACTCGCATCATAGAAGTACAGGCCGACAGCTGCATAGCTTGACCTGGGATGCACGGGCTTTTCCTCAAGCGAGATCACTTGCCCGCCCGCGTCGAACTCGATCACACCATAACGGCTCGGGTCGGAAACCTTGTAGCCGAAAATCTCCGCGCCGCAGGTCAGGGATGCAGCGTCCTCAAGCAGCTCCGGCAAGCCGTGGCCGTAGAATAGATTGTCCCCGAGAACCAGCGCGCAGGGCTGCCCACCGATGAAGGACTCCCCGATCAGGAATGCCTGCGCAAGCCCGCCCGGCTCGGGCTGGACCGCATAGCTCAGCGCGATCCCGAACTGTGAACCATCGCCCAGAAGCCGCTGGAACACAGGCGCGTCATGCGGCGTGGTGATGATCAGGATCTCGCGTATCCCGGCCAGCATCAGCACGCTGATCGGGTAATAGATCATCGGCTTGTTGTAGATCGGCAGGAGTTGCTTGGACAGCCCGCGCGTAATCGGATGGAGCCGGGTGCCGGACCCGCCGGCCAGGACAATACCTTTCATTCAAACGCCTCACTGGTCAGAAGTTCGCGCACGCAGTCGTCGAGGCGGGCCTGCCATTCAGGCAGTCGCACACCGAATGTCTC
>CAYXQV010000274.1:0-3378 GCA_964467505.1 uncultured Hyphomonadaceae bacterium
TTCATGACCCGCACGGGCGCTGATATCTGCCGGACCTGCTATGATCTTGGCGGCGGGGCGGCGCTGTTCGAGGCCAGCGAGTTGCAGCGCCGGTTCCGCGATGCCCATGCGATGACCCAGCATATCGTCACCGCGCCGGCGACATGGGAGCTGACGGGCCGCATCCTGATGGACCAGCCCACCGATGGCGCGATGGTCTGATAGAGCATTCTTTCTCCGCCTCGCCCTGCAATATGTATGATCCCACGGCGAAACGACCTGCGCGCCCGCCTTGCAAGCCCGCGTCCTGAACCCACATACCGCCAGAGACCCGAAGGGCAGAATACAGACATTCAGGCGGCACTGCGTACCCATGAGCAAACGCGATTATTATGAGATTCTCGGAGTTACGCGCGATGTTGACGAGAAGGCGCTGAAATCAGCCTATCGCAAGCTCGCGCTGAAATATCACCCCGACCAGAATCCCGGCGACGAGGCGGCCGAAGCGAATTTCAAGGAAGTCGGCGAAGCCTATGCGGTGCTGTCGGACCCTGAGAAACGCGCGGCCTATGACAGGTTCGGCCATGGCGCCTTCGAAGGCGGCGGGACAGGCCCCGGCGGCGATCCATTCGGCGGCATGGATCCGGGAGACATTTTCGAGAACATCTTTTCGCAGGTCTTCGGCGGCGGCGGCTTTGCCGGCGGGCGCCGGCGCGGCGGGCCTGCGCGTGGTTCCGATCTGCGCTATGACATGGACATCACACTGGAAGAGGCCTTCCGTGGCAAGGATGCAACGATCAGGGTGCCGACCACGGTCAGTTGCCGGGCCTGTGATGGCCTCGGCGCTGAACCCGGCACGTCACTGGAAAGCTGCGAGACCTGTGGCGGCAGTGGCCGCGTGCGGGTTCAGCAGGGCTTTTTCACTGTCGAGCGAAGCTGCCCGCGCTGTTCGGGCCGCGGCAAGGTGATCACGCATCCCTGCAAGACCTGTAGCGGGGCCGGCCAGGTCCGCGAGGACCGCGAGCTTGCCGTCAAGATCCCCGCAGGCGTCGAAAGCGGAATGCGTATCCGGCTTGCGGGTGAAGGCGAAGCTGGCCAGCAGGGAGGACCGCGAGGCGATCTCTATATCTTCGTCGATGTGGCCGAGCATGATATCTTCGAGCGTGACGGGCATAACCTTTATTGCCGCGCCCCGGTTCCGATGGCGACGGCGGCGCTGGGCGGAACTATCGAGATCCCGACCATCGATGGCGGGCGTGCCCGCGTGACGATCCCCGAAGGCGCCCAGACCGGCCGGAAGCTTCGTCTGAAGGCCAAGGGCATGCCCTCGCTGCGCAACGGCCACGGACAGGGCGACCTGTATGTCGAGGTGTTTGTCGAGACCCCGCGCAACCTCACCGGCAGGCAGAAGGAACTGATGAAGGAATTCTGCGATTGCACGGGCGCCGACTGCCATCCCGAAAGCGAGGGTTTTCTCGGTCGTGTGAAGAAATTCTGGGACGATCTCACCGACCTCGACGAAAAGCGCCCGCACTGACACGGGCGCGCCAGGACGGTTTCAGTCAGCCTTCAGGATTGTGAGCAGTCGCTCTGCCTGTGCACGTGTCTGGCCATCCTGCACCGGTGCTCGCATCACAACCAGCCGATGCCAGAGCGGGCCCAGCATCTGCTCCATGGCTTCGTCAAGCGCCCAGTCCCGGCGTACCACCTTCTTGGCCGCAAGCTCCGCCATCAGCATGCGCAATGGCAAGCGCATATTATCCTGCAGCCACTGACGCCAGACTTCTCCGGCATCGGGATCGTCAGCGGCTGCCACCATCGCGCTTCGCAACACCCCATGTCCCGCGCCAGATCGCGCAGCCGCTTCCAGTGGCAGGAAAATTCCGGTCAGGCGCTCGACCGGGTCGCGCCCGTCAGTCGCCGGTTGCGGAATGAGTTCGACAGCCGATTCCACACACATCGCGCCAATCGACGGCCACCAGCGGTAAATCGTCTGTTTCGAGGCCTTTGCCCGCTTGGCGACATTGTCGACACTGAATTTCCGCCAGCCCTGATCGGCGAGTTCGTCCCGCGTCGCCTCCAGGATCGCCGATCTTGAGGTCTCGCTGCGCTTGGGGCCCTGTTTGCGCTCGCTCGTATCTGCCATGACCTGCGTGCTCGCCTCGATCAATTGAAATGATGGTACGATCCGTCTTTTGTCTCTTTCTTCTTGCATCCGCAAGGGGTAATCTCGAATATCTTCCGAGTGGCCCTAAAAGGAGAATGAGGTGCAGTCGCCAGAAGAACTCTTGACCGGCTATCGTCGTTTTCGAACCGGGCGCTATCGCGAGCAGGCTGCACGCTATGCCTCGCTTGGCGAGGGGCAGGACCCCGATATCATGGTGATTGCCTGCTGTGACAGCCGCGCCGACCCGGCCGAGATTTTTGATGCGGCGCCCGGCGAACTGTTTGTCGTGCGGAATGTCGCCAATCTTGTCCCACCATTGGATATGGGGGGTGGGCTGCATGGTGTCAGCGCCGCCATTGAATTCGCAGTGACCGCGCTGGAGGTGAAGCATATCGTGGTCATGGGCCATGGCGGATGCGGCGGTATTGCAGCCAGCCTGTCAGCCGCGGACCAGCGCCCAGTCGGCGAGTTCATTGCCCCATGGGTGGAACTGCTGGACACCGCGCGCGACGAGGTCCTGTCTGAAAATCCCGGGGATGCCCAGCTTGCGCTGGAGCATCGCGGAATTGGCCAGTCGATCACCAATCTCATGACCTTCCCATTCGTTCGCAAGGCCGTCGAGGCAGGCAGGCTGCAGCTGCACGGCGCCTGGTTTGCCATCGCAAGTGGCCGCCTGCACTGGCGCGACAGCGAGACGGGGACGTTTTCGATCATCGAGATCTAACAGGCTTTCTGAAAAACCTGTCTTCAGGCTTTCCTCATCTGTTTCAAGACAGTCCTTCCTGTCCCGACCGCCCCGGACCTGATCCGGGGTCTCTCGCGTGCGGGCCGGAAACAGGCAGATCCCGGGTCAAGCCCGGGAACGGCGGATGTCGGGGGCGTTTCGGAAACAGTCCCTTTCCGTTTTTCAGCAGCCTGCTACGGTTTCGTCCGCCGCCGGATTGCAGTTTCCGTCTTGCACGCAGACGACATATGATAAGCCGTTGACTCGGGCCGATCAGACCCGTTTAATGGCATAAATTAAGTCATGATATTCGCCAGCCAGTCCGGGGAGCAGACATCCGGTCGGCAGCGAGGGAGGAAAGAACTGATGTGGAAGCGAATAATTATCGGCCTGGTCGTTGTCCTGATCGGTGCGGTAGCGGTGGCCTGGTTCAACCGCACGGCCATCATCTTCCACATGGTCCAGAGGTCCGCCAAGATGGATGTGGCCGAGAACCGGCCGATCGAAT
>CAYXQV010000275.1:0-3361 GCA_964467505.1 uncultured Hyphomonadaceae bacterium
CGCCTGCCCCGCCGGCCCAGGCCTCAGCAAGCGCCTGGCGGAATGCCGCAGAGATGGGCGCGGAGCGGGCCATTGTTCGGGCCGGTTTCATTTGCGCCTCCGCCGCCATGTGAATATCGCAACACCCAGGCCGGTAACAAGGATTGCGGTTCCGATCACGGCCGCCCAGATGCCCAGCACGGGTTGAAGCTTCACGCCGATACTTCGCCCGGTGATCGCGGAAATGAGGGCGATGCCAAGCGGCGTGGCATAGCGTCGAAAACGCGGCGCGCTCACAGCTGGATTTCCCGGTCGGCGCTCATCCCGACATCGCCATGCACCGCTGCGATGATCGCCCCGCCGGCTGTGCAGTGCTCGCGCATGTCGCGGTTAAGCGTTTCGCGCGCCTCAATATCAAGTGCGGAGAAGGGCTCATCGAGCAGCCAGAGCGGGCGCGGATCGAGCTTCAGGCGGGCAAGCGCGGTGCGCTGGCGCTGGCCGGCCGACAGCAGCCGTGCCGGCACATCGCTTGGGCGCCTCAGCCCGGCTTCGGCGAGGATTGCCTCCAGGTTCTCAACCGGCACGCCCCATGCGCGCGCCCAGAGCCGCAAGTGCTCGCGCGGGCTTTCATGAGGCTTCAATCCGCTGCGGTGGGCAATCCAGTGGAAGGGGGCGGTGCGTGAGACGCGGCCTTCGGCAGGGCGTGTCAGCCCGGCAAGCACGCGCAGCAGTGTCGTCTTGCCCGAACCGTTCGATCCGCGCAGGAGAACGCTTTCGCCATCAGCGGCTGTGAGATCGACATTGCGAAACACCAGCCGTTCGCCGCGAATGGCGGCAAGCTGCGAAGCGGAGATCAACGGCGCGGTCATGCAGATGTGTTAAGTCAGTTTCCGCCGGGATTGAACCGCTTTGCGAAAGACTGCCGCGTTCAGGGCGTTTCAGTGCCAGCCCGGGCAGCAGAAACTGGCATGTTCGACATCGCCCATCAGGCGCGCGAACCCGTCATGGCTTGTCTTCACCATGGTGCGGTGATCGCCGCCCTCGAACCACACCCATTCATTCTCGTCGAGTTCATGATCGACAAGTGTCTTCATGCCGTAGAGCGAGCCAACCGGCGGAAGTGCCCCCGGTGCGCAGTCGAAGAACAGGTCATGGAGTTCGTCTTCGCGCGCCAGCCCAAGCCGGTAATGCACCAGGTCCTGCAGGGCGGTGAGATTGACCTTCCGGTCGGCTGGCAACACCGCCATGACGTAGCCGTCCTCATGATGGACGACGACGGACTTCGCCACACTGTGGGCTGGCAGGTTGGCTCGCCTGGCCGCTGCCAGGGTGGTCGGCGCAGCGGGATGCTTGATGAGTTCGAATTCGATCCCGGTGCTCATCAGGTGGCATTGTAGTCTGGAAGACAGTGACATTGGTAATTCCTCCGCGTTCAATGGCTGGCGCGGACGGAAAGCGACCGTCATTTTTCGGTATCGAAACAAGCGGCGCGCCGCCTGAACGGATCTGGCCGGTCGCTTTCTGCGTCCTGCCAACACCACATTGCCACGAATTGTCGCATGCGCCAAATGAAAGCGCGGTCAGGTCCGCCAGCGCAGTGTGGCGGGCGCAATCGAGTTGCGGAAGGCGCGGTGCTCCTCGCGGGCGGCCTGCCACTCCTTCTTGAGCTGCATGTACCAGATGAACTGGCGATCGCTGTCGCCCAGCAGCATGCCCTTGCCGCCAAACGGTTCATTCTCGCGCCGCAGCCGCATGATCTCGACATCCTGTTGCAGGAAAGGCTTTGCCGCCAGCGGCACAAGAGGGCGGATCAGCGAAAGGATGGGCGAGTCCCAGTAGAAGATCTGGCGCAGCCTTGTGTGGCGCGCATCAATCGGGGTCAGCGCGGTCAGGCCGAGCACGGTATGTTTCCGGTTCTGGATGTATTCCGCGCGCAGGCCCGGCAGGCGAAATTCGATACGCACGGAGATCTTTCCGCCGATGAGATTGTAGATATCGGAATTGACCGGCGCGTGCGGCACCATGGTGAAGCCGAAATCATTTGGCTCGAATGGCTTTGTCTTCTCCTTCAGGATGCCATTGCCGCGCCAGAGCGGGCTCTTGTGCACAAAGGGCGTGTGGGCAGGGTCGAGCAGGCCATAGGCGGCGTCATCCTGATGGGCAGGGATCACCACGTCGGCGCAATAGCGCACGCGCCCCTTCGGTCCGCCAAGCTGGTACGGGGCATCCCGGGCCTGGCGTGCGCGTCCAGCCGGGCCCGCATGGAAATACCAGACAAGATCCTCGCTTTCAGCAAGTTCTGCCGGCTGGCCATTGAATGCGCCTGTGATCGCGCCAGAAGCGTCGCGGGTGACCTGAAGTGTCCCGTCACAGATGGCGATTTCGCAAGACCGGCCCGGCTTCAGCTCGCGGCTGAGCGCTGCAACATACCACACATCCGAGACCAGCGCTTCGCCGCGCGGTGACGCCTGTTCCGGCGGCAGGGTGGCGGCCATGTCAGCCTGTGCCTGGTGGGCCATGCTTTTTCGTCTCCCGGCGGTCATGCGAGTGTTAAATGGCACTGTCGCAGCTTTCAAGCGAAACCCTTGAGAGTGGCGAAATCCCCCGCCCGATGGGGCTGCGGGCTGCCCGTGCGACCAAAGCCGCGCTTGTCATGTGATTGCGTCCACTCGCGATGAGCCTTAAATGCAAGTCAGACAGAAAGGCTGCGGGCGGGCCAGCCCGACGCCTGCGAACACTCTGACCCTTAACACAAGTGAGGCCCTCCGATGCCATCCCTCGACAGTTTCAATGCCAGACGCACGCTCGAAGCCGGTGGCAGGACCTACACATATTACTCGCTTCAGGCGGCCGGCGAAAACGGGCTTGGCGATGTCTCGCGCCTTCCGGCCTCGCTGAAAGTGCTGCTGGAAAACCTGCTGCGCAACGAAGACGGCAAGGCGGTGACGAAGGCCGATATCCAGGCGATGGCGGCCTGGCTGGATAACAAGGGCGCCGTCAGCCACGAGATCGCCTATCAGCCGGCCCGCGTGCTGATGCAGGATTTCACCGGCGTGCCGGCCGTGGTTGACCTGGCGGCGATGCGCGATGCAGCGAAAAAGCTTGGCGCGCGCGCCGATGCCATCAATCCGCAGGTCCCCGTCGATCTGGTCATCGACCACTCGGTGATGGTCGATTATTTCGCCGGGTCGAAGAGTTTCGCCAAGAATGTCGAGCGCGAATATGAGCGCAATGGCGAGCGCTACAAGTTCCTGAAATGGGGTGCGAAAGCCTTCCAGAATTTCCGCGTCGTGCCGCCAGGCACGGGCATCTGCCATCAGGTCAACCTTGAATATCTCGGCCAGACCGTCTGGACGAAGGAAGAGGGCGGCGAGACGGTCGC
>CAYXQV010000276.1:0-3339 GCA_964467505.1 uncultured Hyphomonadaceae bacterium
GCGCCGTGGAAAACAGCGCCTCGTGTATCTGCCTTGACGAGTACTGCGTCGCCCGGCGTATGAGCAGAGTGCCGTCTTCTTCCACCCATTCGATGACCGAGCCCGGCCCGAGGCCCAGCTTGCGCCGGACCTTGGCCGGCACGGAAATCTGCCCTTGTTTGGTCAGCTTTGAGGTCGCGATAGCCATGCGCGAATTCTTTCACATTACCCGGGTAATTGCAACTGTAGTCGAGATTGCGGTTCCTGCCGAATTGTGACACAGGCTCCCTGATTATGCGCGCTACTCAGGCATCAGCCGGAGGGGCTGGGGCAGGCGGCGAGTGGCATCTTCGCCAACGCGTGAAGCCTTTCAGAGATCCCGCACTGCTGCCTGTTTCACCGGAGGGTATTTACTGGATCCGGTTCCCGAAGGCCGGCCGATTGCGACCAGGCCGGCCCCACGTGGCCGGCTTTGCGGTTCCTGACCAGGCATTGCCGGGGATGTGACCCCGGCCTACTCAGTTCAGATAAGAGCCGAACTCTTTCCCCGAACCGGCCAGGGGGTCTACGTGTAGGCCGGCCCCACGTGGCCGGCGTTGTGGTTCCTGGTGAGGCAGCCAACTTCCCCAAACCGCCATGTGCATGTCGAATCACTTCACCGCATCTGTCACTTTTTGAGCGTCCGGATGTTGGTGTCAATCGCGCGCATGCCGGGCGCGCATCAGCTTGCGAATCCCGGCCTTCATATCGTCCGGACTGCGCGCGGGCGGCACCGCGGAAAACAGTGCATCGTGTATCTGCCTTGACGAGTACTGCGTCGCCCGCCGTATAAGCAGTGTACCGTCTTCTTCTACCCATTCGATGACCGAGCCCGGCCCCAGCCCCAGCTTGCGCCGGATCTTGGCTGGCACGGAAATCTGCCCCTGTTTGGTCAGCTTTGAGGTTGCGATAGCCATGTGCGAATTCTTTCGCATTACCGGGGTAATTGCAACTGCAGTCGAGATTGCGGTTCCTGCCGAATTCCGACAAAGGCTTTCTGATTACCTGATTAGGTACATTCCTCAGCCATCGTTACAGCATGAGAATTTTTGTTTACAGATAAACGTGGATGAAAGTCAAAAGCCGGGCACGAAGAACACGAAGAAGGCACGAAGAGCACGAAGTTTAGTGCATCCCTTGGCCATTGATCAGACGGTCGGGGCAGGCGGGGAGCGGTGTTGCCTGCTGGCGAGCCGTGGGTCGATCGACCTTGGGGCAACGGCAGGTTCCAGGGAGCCTGGGTGCCACTGGAGTTGATTCAAGGGCATCCAAGCCTGCATGGATTCTTGAAAGCAAAGTGACGCGGATGGACGCTGCAAGATTGTGTTGTGTTCCGCGACCCACGGCTCGCCATCAGGCAACACCACTCCCCGCTGAAAGTTTCGTGCAAAAGGCCGGGTTCGCCCGCCGCCAGACTCGAACATTGGCGCAGCGGGGGATGTCGGGTGATTCGGGCCGGCCGGGGCGGCGGAAGTCGCCCGGGGACCATCAGCTTCATTGTTAACCTGTGAAGTCTCGGGGAAACCTTCGCTGCAACCAGTTTCCCCAGCGGGTATTTGCCGGAGCCGGCTCCCGGAAACCGGACGATTGCGACCAGGCCGATCGCCTTGGCCGGCCCGAAGCAGCCGGCATCACCGGATGCTCGAAGCTCTCTACCGGCTGGAAAACCAGGACTGGAATAACGAGATCGTACCCGGAAGTCGTGATTGGGAAAGGTGATCGTGGGGCTGATGGCGGAGTCATCTACCTGATCAGGTAAGATTTACTCCACCACAATCCGCATCCGGCCCACGATCTCACCGTCTCCGCGATGAGCTTGAAGCTCGTATTCTCCGGGCGGCAGGTACAGCGGAAGGTCCTCTCCAGGATAAAGCAGGACCCGGTCATGGGCGACTTCGTCGTCCTGCATGGGCACATGCCTGGCCTGCACCAGCACCGGCTCACCAGCCGGCCGTAACTCTTCGGGCACAGGCACCGCCTGACCCAGTGTTTGGCGGTAAAAACCGGCAGCGGCTGGATGACTGCGCGGCGGAACAGGCAGGCGAATCTGGGCATCGAAAGCATGGGCGTCGCGCCCGAACACTTCGATCACCAGCGGCGCGTTATCTTCAGCCAGCAGGATGCGCCCCTGCCAGTCTTCCGGATCCTCAGTTTCGTAGACGCAGCCAGTCAGATCGATAGCCAACGGCTCGATGCCGGTGTTTTCCATGAACCTTGCCGCCATCCACTTGCCCGGACCGCCCACAGCA
This sequence comes from uncultured Hyphomonadaceae bacterium, assembly GCA_964467505.1. Taxonomy (GTDB): domain Bacteria; phylum Pseudomonadota; class Alphaproteobacteria; order Caulobacterales; family Hyphomonadaceae; genus UBA5336. The sequence goes on from CAYXQV010000276.1 coordinate 2,268, forward strand.
GACACCGGCTGCTTGGCGATATGGGCCCAGCCGGCGAAGATAATGAATCGCGCATCATCCGGGGCGGCTTCGATCCGGGCCTGTATATTGCTCGCCTGCCCCGACTCGCGCATTGCAAAGCGCTCCCCGGGATCTGGATGATCTGATTGTTCAATCCAGTGTTCATAGCCAAAAATTTCAAAACCTGTTGCTTCGGCTTCCCGGATCAATGCAGCAAATGTAGGCTCCCGCGTGTAGAAATCCGCCGCCGGCGTGTACCGACCACCCGTCTTGACAACATCAGGTTCCATTGCTTCAAAGCCGATGTGCGTGAAACCCGCCGCCCGCAACTCGGCCAATAAGGCGCGCTGGAAAACGCGCTCCACCAGCCCGTAGTGGTTTTCGTTGAACATCAGCACCTTGGTCTCTCGCGAATTGGCAAGCACCCATTCCCGCCCTGATGTCGTCCGCGCCCCATCACTCGGGCAGGTGCGTGATGCCTGTGGAAGCCGGGTCAGTTCAGCGTTGAGGTCCGAGCGCCCGAAAAACACATTCAGCGTGGCCACGACCTGGTTGTTCGGTGATTCATCGAACAGCGCCTTGAACTCCCCGAGCTCCGCGCGCTCGGCCGGCAGAGGTTGCCCATATGCCAGCGACGAATAAAGCGTGATCAATACTAGCGCCGTTGTAATCGCGGGTTTTCTGCAAAGCATGATTTCCTGCCCCTCATTACGTTACCCTGTTCCAATACCTGCTCATCCTGCCTGCCTGTGCGTGTCCGCACGCAGACAGGTCCATCATTTTCACAGCAGTTTGCCGGCGACGTTGCGCCGGCCTACGCGAAATCTGCAGGAATTGCGCAGCGTCATCGGCTCGGCCCCGCGCGGCTGGCGGAACCGGCCGTGCAGTCCGATTCTGGGAGAAATCGCTGAAGAGCGTCGCGAGCGGTTGGATGACGGTGATCGCCGGAGCGCAGGAACCGCAGTGTACGTATTTTGTACATGAGGATTCCGAGCACCGCCGAGCGCCGTCAGCCGCCCGCGCAGCAGTTCTTCAGTGATTTCTCAGTCTTCGCCGAAGAAGAAGCCCAACA
>CAYXQV010000277.1:0-3327 GCA_964467505.1 uncultured Hyphomonadaceae bacterium
AGCACCATCCGGAACATGCCGCTCTTGCGCAGGTAGTTCACGGCGATGTGGTTGTAAAGATTGATGGCCGGTCCGGCGACGAAGGGAAGCTTGCGTTCGATCAGGTACTGGACCGCCGACATGTCGTTGGCCTCGACCGTGAACTCGCCGTTTTCCACCAGCCGGCGACAGGCGCCGAGCTCGGATCCGGCCTCGATCAGCGACAGGCTCGAGAGCACGACGTCATGACCGTGGCTGGCGAGCATTCTGCCGATCTCCAGCCAGGCGCTGCGATCGAGTTCGCGCCGTTTGCTGCACACCGTCTCGCTGAGATAAATCACCCGCGGCGACTGCCCGGCCAGATCTGCATAGAACCGCTCGACCTGCTCGCGCGGCCAGAAATACTGGATTGGCCCGATCGAAAGGCCCAGGTCCGAGGGTTGTCTGGTTTGCTGCGCCATCGGTGCGCCGGACACGCATCCGGTTCCGCCATCGTTGCCCATCATTGCCACGCTCTTTGGTAGGGGCCCAGGGTCACCTGGCTGCCTTCGGAAAGATTGCTGAGCGTTTCGTGCCACTGTGGATCCACCGCGGGTGCGGCGCCACTTTTCAGGCGGTCGATGGCCTGGCGCCAGATTCTGGTGACTGCGCCCACGTAGGCCGGACTGCGCTGACGGCCTTCGATCTTGACCGCGCTGACGCCGCACGCCGCCAGGCACGGCAAAAGGTCCAGCGTGTTGAGGCTGACCGGTTCCTCCAGCACGTGCATGACCTGGTCGCCGACCTGGTAGCGGCCCTTGCACACGGTCGGATAACCGGCGCGTTCGTCGGCTTCGAAGCGGTCGATCAGCAGGCCATTCAACCTCACGCTGCGGCCCTCGTCGCTCTCGCTCCAGGTCACGGCTTCGGGCGGCGAACACACGCCATCGCAGTTGGGCGATTTGCCGGTGGCGTAACTGGAAAGCTGACAGCGCCCTTCGACCATGATACAAAGGCTTCCGAACGCGAATACTTCGAGCTCTACCGGCGCGGTTTCAGCCAGATGTTCGACCTGCTGCAGCGCCAGTACGCGCGGCAATACGGCGCGCGAAATGCCGAACTGGTCGCGGTAGAACTGCAGTGCGGCCGCGGTGGTAGCCGAGCCCTGTACCGAAAGATGCCGGCGAAGATCCGGATAATTTTTGGCCGCATATTCGAGCACCGCGATTTCGGCCACGATCAGCGCATCGGCACCCAGGTCCGAGGCGCGATCCACAGCATCGAACGCTTGGCCCAGCTTGTCGCAGATCGGATAGGTGTTGAGCGCCAGATAGATTTCGCAACCGGCAGCGCGCGCGTGGGCTATGCCGCGCGCGAGGTCTTTGGGTGAAAAGTTCAGGCCGGGAAAAGCGCGCGCATTGGTGGTATCCCGAAAACCCAGGTAAACGGCATCGGCGCCATTGTCCACGGCCTCGAAAAGCGCCGGGAGCGACCCGGCCGGGCAGACCAGTTTCACGAATGCTGTACCAATTGTGAAAGCTGCAAATGATGACCCGCCGCCGGATGGCTTTTCTTGATGCTTGTCAAGCAAGCCTGAATTTATCAGGTTGATTACATTGATTTTTTTAGTTTATTTTTTCTGCCTTACTGACGCTTATTGTATACTATTCAACTGTGCCGATTGTCCAAGTTGAGGAGCTGTTCTGTATGCATGTCTGTCTCGGGAGCGCACCCAGGTTGGCCGTACTCAACGATACCGATTCAGAGGGCGTCCATTTTGGATGCAGCCGGGTTATGGACAACATCAAGAAGCTTTCCGCTCGGTACGGTTTGAGAATATGCAACACCGTTCCCGCGGCCACCCCTGCGTTCAGTCCTTACATGCGACGTGCGATCAGGGATGCGGATATCGTGATGATCAACGGTGAAGGTACGTTGCATCATGGCAGAAGGCGAGCCCACTGGCTGATCAAGGCCATCGAATATGCAAAAACCGAAAACAAGCCTGTCGCGCTGATCAATGCGCTATACCAGGACAACCCCGAATTATGGGATCCGGTCATCAGTGAACTGGATCTCATCTGTGCCAGAGACGCACAAAGCGCGGCACAGCTCACTCGTGCGGCCGGTCGCAAGGTGGGATACATGGGCGATCTGGCACTGTATGACGAGAGGCCTTTATTGCCGGAAGGCGATCGAAACGGCATGTTGTTCGGCGATTCGGTTCACGTCAGGACAACGCGACGTCTGCTCGCGACTGCCGGGCACATCTCGCAGCACGCGCCGGCGCAGGTCATGCCGATCACACGAAGGTACTCCAGGCCCGCTTCGCGCCGGGCGGCGGCCAGCGACCTGCAAACGATGTATTCGTACTATTGTCACAGAAGAGTGGTGCGTTTCAGGAACCTCGTATCTTTTGCAAACTCGCAGCACGCGTATATGCATACGCTGCGGAGATTCGCGCTTTCGGTCACCGGGCGATTTCATGCGCTGTGTTTTGCACTGTTGACCGGCACGCCGTTTGTCGCGGTCACGTCGAATTCGTGGAAGATGGATGCCATCATCAATGACGCGGGGCTGAAACGCGAACGGCTCATTGCGCCGAGAATGCTCAATCCGGAAATCATTCTCGACAACGACTGGTCGTACTCCGCCGAGGAGCGCAAGGCAATCGATCAATATATCGAGACCAGTCGGATCAAGACAAGGCAACTGTTTCTTTCGCTGCACGCGCTGGTCGGATCGGCCCCGGCATGCGAAATCTGAAGCGCGCCCTGGGCTGGATTGTCCGCAAGGATATGCAGATCATCGATGGGCTGGATGACAGCTCCGAATCGCAGGCACGAATGGCAACCCTGCCGTACTGGGTGGGCCGCTCGCCTGTCATTCATATGCCGACCTCGCTGCTTGTAATGCAGGGCGCTTTTCGTTTCGATGCGCATCATCCGTTCGTGCGCGCGATCAAGGGCGGCCGGGCCGAGCTCGCTTCTTTCTACGCCGATTTTCAGCCGCGGAATGTTGCTCAAATGTATCGACTTCCCGAGCAGGGCCGGGGCGTTGATCTTGCGCCGTGGGAGCTTCCATGGCTATTGCGGCAGCGACGCGCCTCGCGGGGCGAGAAGGGGCTGGCTGCCGAGCACGGCACAAGCTATTACGGCCCCTGCACCGAAGCCAAGATCGACTTGGAAACACGAAGACTTCTCCGGGTCGCGCGCAGCATCGCGAAAGATGGATACAGGCCGTCCGGCTGGCACGCCCATATCGCGGGACATTTCATGCAGTCGGGGGACCGGATGAGGTTTTTTGTGCGTGGGGGCAAGCATCGCGCGGCGGCGTTGGCCGCGCTCGGTTTCCACCACGTGCCGGTGC
>CAYXQV010000278.1:0-1432 GCA_964467505.1 uncultured Hyphomonadaceae bacterium
TGACATTGATTTCGGCATTCAGGTCACGCCGGCCGCGTGCCACACGTCCGCTGCCAAGCTTCACACCCATGGGTCAGCTCCCTGCCGGCTCATGGACGCGGCGCGACAAGCGCACCAGCACGTCCTGGGAGAATGTGTCGAGCTGGTCGGCCAGCCGGTTCAGGTCGGTGGAGAACTTGTTGTAGAAGATCACCGCCGGGATGGCGGCGACCAGGCCGAGTCCGGTCGCAAACAGGGCTTCGGCAATCGGCCCGCCAACCGCAGCAAGACTCGTATCCTGGCGTTCGGCAATTTCGATGAAGGCATTCATGATCCCCCAGACCGTGCCGAACAGGCCGATAAAGGGCGATGCGGAGGCCACTGAGGCGAGCACGCCGAGCCCGCCGCTCTGGCGGGTCAGTTCCCGGTCGACGGCAGCGCGCATGGTCCGTTCGGCGCGGTTGACCAGCGCTGAGGACTGCTCACCAACACCGATGCCGCGGCGCGCATCATTCCATTCGCGTGAAATGGCGGCGAACACACGCGCGGCCGGATCACCGCCGGCGCCGGGTCGCGCCTCCATCTCATCCATCCGGCCAGACCAGAAATTTTCCTCGAACTTGCGCGCTGAGCGACGCGCGCCGCCAAGCGTGAACAGCTTTTCGACAATTATGGCCCATGACCAGACGCTGGCAATCAGCAGCACGACCAGCACGGCCTTCACGATGGGGTCGGCATCGAGCAGCAGCCCGACCATGGAAAACCCGGCCTCGTCTGCCGCCAGGCCGGTGACTGTGGTTTCCTGCAAAAGGGCGAGACTCATCGGCTTCCTCTTCTTGACACAACATCCCGGCGCAAGGCGCGACAGGCACTCTGCCGGCAAGCCACCCAGCGCCGGGCGCTTTTCCCGGCCATCTTGTCGAACACGATGAGCCATCGCCCGAAATTCTGACGAAATCGGGGCAGACACACCGCGCAACGCAGTTGCCAAGTGCCTAGGATGGTCTGGTTAATCAACCCTGTTGCTGAGTCCGCCAACTCGAAATCATGCAGGCGGTATCAGCGGTTCCAGGGTTTCGGTGATTTCCGGTATCGGACGGCGCGGGCGCCCGTCGGCATGGATCTGCACCGCAACGATCTGTGCCGCAGCGATCGTTTCCGCCCCGCGCAGGCACTCCTGGGAAAACAGGATCCGCGCCCCACGGGTGCCACGATAGGCGGTCACGATGTCAAGCTCGTCATCAATGCGCGCAGCCGACCTGTAGTCGATTTCGGCGCGCACAATGGTAAAGGCTGCCGGGTCGGGCCGTTCCAGCAGCGTGGTGTGCGAGACACCTGCATCGCGCAGGAAGTCGCTGCGTCCGCGCTCGAAGAAGCGCAGATAATTGGCATGGTAGACCATGCCGGTGAAATCGGTGTCCTCGTAATAGACGCGCACCCGCTTCCAGTGTCG
>CAYXQV010000278.1:1532-3319 GCA_964467505.1 uncultured Hyphomonadaceae bacterium
GGCGCCGAGCGGACCGTTCTGGAGATCACCGAGGCGCTGCGTGAAGTGGGTGCGCGCAGCCTTGTCGCGACCTGCGGCGGACGCATGGCGCGCGATCTGGAAACACTCGGCGGAGAGATATTCTGCATCGACAGCCGCTCGAAAAATCCGCTTACGCTGCGTGCCAATGCCCGGCGCATCGCAGAATATGTCAGCAAGGAGGGCGTCGATCTCATCCATGCTCGCTCACGCGCACCGGCCTGGAGCGCGCTCTGGGCGGCGCGGCGCACCCAGACGGCCTTCGTGACGACCTATCATGGCGCCTATTCCGGCACGAGCCGGCCAAAGCTCCTCTACAATTCCGTGATGGCGCGCGGCGACAAGGTCATTGCCAATTCCGACTGGATCGCCGCACATGTGCACGAGGTGCACGGGGTCGGTGAAGACCGGCTTGTCACCATCAAGCGCGGGGTCGACCTGATGAGCTACGATCCCCGGGCTGTGGCGCGCGAGCGCATTCACGCCCAGCGAGAGAGCTGGGGCCTGCACCCTGACGACAAGCGGCTTGTCCTGCTGCTGCCGGGTCGGCTGACGGACTGGAAAGGCCAGCGGCTTGCGATTGCCGCGCTTGCCCGGATGAGCGACGAGGAACGTGCCGATATCGTCCTGGTGCTCATGGGCGATGCGCAGGGCCGGCTCGACTATGTCGAGTCCGTGCAGCGTGACATTGCCGAATCGGGGCTTCAGGGCGCAGCGATCATCGCGCCCCACAGCACGGACATGCCAGCGGCCTGTCTTGCGGCCGACATCGTGATCAGCGCATCGAAACGGCCCGAAGCCTTCGGGCGTGTTGTCGCCGAAGCCTCGGCCATGGGCCGCGCAGTGATCGCCCCCGATCATGGCGGCGCCCGGGAAATCGTCCTTGACGGCCAGACCGGAACCCGGTTCGCGCCCGGCGATGCGCTGGCGCTGGCCGCCGCCATCCGCGCCCTCCTGGCGCTTGGCGCACGCGGGCGGGCCGGCATGGGCGAGACCGGACGACGCCACGTGGCTGAAAATTATTCCAAGCGCGGGCTTCAGGCGGCCACACTTGGCGTGTATGCCGAATTGCTGGGAGCGCGGTGAACTGCCGGCAGCCAAGATGAAACGCAAACAAGACAAGGCACACCCCGTTACCGAAAACCCTGGCAGGAATGCAAAAAGGGTCCTGGTTATCCGGCTCGGGGCGCAAGAGCCCTTCATTGTCGCCCTCGCTGCGGTGCAGGCCCTTCGCCAGGCGCATCCGCAGGCCCGTATCGACCTGCTCACAGGCCCCGCCTACAAGGCCTTTGCCGAGGCTTGCCCGTATTTTGACCGGGTCGATGCAGGCGGTATTGCTGGCGACGGAAAGGCTCGCAAGGCGCTGGCTGCAAGGATCCATTCGCAGAATTACGATATCATCTACGACTTCGAGACAGGTGATCTCACTGCAAAACTGTATGCACGCCTGCGCCGGCAGGGTGGGCGCGCCGCGCTGTGGTCAGGCACTGCGCCGCACTGCCCGCTGCCGCATGACAGAGCCGGTCGCGAGGACATGCCGGCCTGCGAGCGCTTTGCCGACCAGCTGCACCAAGCCGGCATTCGCGACCTGCAGGATGTCGACGCGGGGGCCCTGCCGGCGCCCGACCTGGGATGGATTTTCCCGGTTCTCGGAAACCCGCCGCGCCTGCAAACGGCCTATTTCTCTCTCGGCTCGCCTTTCATGCTTTACGCACCGGTGCAGTCAGCCGCGCATCGCTCGCTTCGCTGGCCGATGGAGCGCCATGTTG
>CAYXQV010000279.1:0-3286 GCA_964467505.1 uncultured Hyphomonadaceae bacterium
GACCATCACCGTCCCCAAGTCGGACGATGCACGCAAGCGCGTCAAGAAGATCGCCTTGAAAGCGAGTTAGGGGGCTTTCTGAAAAACGCGTCCTCAGGTTTTCCTCGTCCTTTGACAGGCTGCTGAAAAAACACGTGTTGCATTGTCGGCCAATACCTTCACGTCCGGACGATGCACTCGGCGAAGGATGAGTGTTTGGAGCAAGTTCCACCTCTGTCCTGCCATTCACAATAGATCTGGATCCGTCGGCTTCCAGCGAGTTCGACCCGCTCGCGCGGTCACGCGCTTATGCCTCTTTCCGGCCTCAATTGCCCCCGCCCCTCCTACTGCGCGACCCAGCCGCCGTCCATTTGGAGCATGGCGCCGTTGATGCTGGCGCCGTCGGGGGAGCACAGGAAGCTGGCCATCGCGGCGACCTGGTCGGAGGTGACGAATTCCCCGGTCGGCTGGGCCGCCAGGATCACATCGCGCTTGACCTCTTCCTCGCTGATGCCGCGCGCCTGCGCCGTGTCGCGGATCTGGCCATCGACCAGCGGGGTGTGCACATAGCCCGGGCAGATCGCATTGCAGCGCACGCCGTCGCGCGCGCCTTCCAGCGCCACCGTCTTGGTCAGGCCGGCAATCCCGTGCTTGGCCGACACATAGGCAGACTTGAAGGGCGAGGCGACAAGCGCATGGGCGCTGGCGGTGTTGATGATCCGCCCCCAGCCCTTCTCGCGCATGCCCGGCAGGGTCAGGCGGATCGTGTGGAAGGCCGCCGTCAGGTTAAGCGCGATGATCAGGTCCCACTTGGCGACCGGAAAATCGTCGATCGGGGCGACATGCTGGACGCCGGCATTGTTGACCAGGACGTCCACCCCGCCAAACTCGCTCACCGCCAGGCCAACCAGCCCCTCGATCGCGGAAGGATCGGTCAGGTCTGCGCCGGAATAGACCGCCCTGACACCATGATCGTCTTCCAGGCTCTGGCGGAACGCCTCGATCTCCGCGTCGTCGCCAAAGCCGTTGATCACCAGGTTGGCGCCATCGCTGGCCATGCGCGCCGCGATGACCTTGCCAATTCCGCTGGTCGAGCCCGTGACAAGTGCGGTTTTTCCGTTAAGCATGCTGCATCTCCTTGAGGTGACCGGGCGCCTTGATTAAGGCGTATGCCAGAGGTGGCGGTGTAGCTTCGCTGCCGGCACGTGACAATGAGGTGGCGCATGCAAGCGGAAGTACAGGCCTTCGTCTCCGGCTTTCCCAATTTCCTGGCCTATACCGGCACGGCCGCCGCAATGCTGATCATCGCCATCGCCATCTATATCAAGCTGACGCCCTGGCGCGAACTGGCGCTGGTGAAGGACGAGAACGGCGCGGCCGGCCTGGCGCTGGCCGGCGCCATTGTCGGACTGGCCATTCCGATCGCCGCCTGCCTGGCATCTTCGATTTCTCTGATCGGGCTGGTACTGTGGGGCGTCGTGGCGCTCCTGTTGCAGCTGGTGGCCTATCGCGTGACCGACCTGCTATTGTCAGACCTGCCGCGGCGTATCCAGGAAGACCAGGCCGGCCCGGCGATCGTGCTGGTCGGCGCCAAGATCGGATCGGCGATCTTGTTGTCGGCTGGTGTCTGGGACCCGCTGCTGAGAGCCTTGTGACCGCGTTTCCATGCGACAGCTCGACATTGTCCTTTATGTTCTCACCCTCGGCGTCGTCCTCTACGCGCTGTTCCTCGCTGATCATGACACGCATGACGCACCCGAGCCGTTGCCCGATCACAGTTTCCGCGACGGGCCGACCCTGCCCGACCCGTCTGTCTTCGATGAGCGGATCCTGGTGCAGGTCTCACGGCCCCAGGATGGACTGGGCACGGCATTCGCCATCGATCGCAATGGCACGTGGCTGACGGCGCGCCATGTTGTTGAGGGCTGCGCGCGTGTCAGCCTGCTGGTCGCGCCGGGCAAATATGTGCCGGTCGCCGATGTCACACTTTCAGACGACAGCGATCTGGCGCTGCTGGCCACCGGGCGCAGCCCGAACTCGGTCATGCTGGCGCTTGGCGAGCCGCTTCGGGTCGGCGATGAGGGCTTTCATGTCGGCTACCCGCATGGTCGTCCTGGTGAGGCGGCCACCCGGCTGCTGTCGCGCTCGCGCCTGATCACGCGCGGCGAAAGACGCGGGGACGAGCCTGTCCTGGCCTGGGCCGAGATGGGGCGCACGCGCGGGCTCGACGGCTCGCTGAGCGGGCTGTCGGGCGGGCCTGTCTTTGACAGCCAGGGCCGGGTGCGCGGTGTCATCGTGGCCGAAAGCCCGCGCCGTGGCCGCATCTACACCGCTGCGCCAAGCTCGATTGCAGCTTTCCTTGATGAGGCCGGCGCCACCCCGCAAGCCAGCCAGCCCTCACCTTTCGACATTGGCGATTATGGCAAGCAGGCCGACCATGTCCGCAACAGCCTGCAGGTGGTCAAGGTCGCCTGCCGGGTGTCGAGTTGATGTTTGCTGACCGCGTGATCGAGGCCGCGCGCCGGCTTGGCCCGCTATGTGTCGGGATCGACCCGCATCCGGGCCGCATTCCGGAACTGTTCGGCGGTGACACGCCAGAAGGGCTTGCCGCCTGGGGTATGGCGGTGGTCGATGCGTCAGCCGGGCGCGCCGCAGCCGTCAAGCCACAGGCCGGCCTGTTCGAGCGCCACGGCCCGGAAGGCATGGCCGCGCTGCAGGTCGTTTGTGCGCGCGCGCGCGATGCGGGGCTGATCGTCATTGCGGATGCCAAGCGCGGCGATATCGGCTCGACTGCGGAAGGCTATGCACGCGCCTGGCTGGGCAGGGATGCGCCCTTTGCCGCCGATGCGCTGACGCTGAACCCCTATATGGGCACCGACACGCTGGAGCCCTATGTCCGCGCAGCCGAGGAAAACGCGCGCGGCATTGCGGTTCTGGCGCGCACATCCAATCCCGGTGCGCAGGACTTCCAGTTGCTGAAGGTTGGAAATCGCCCACTCTATGCCTGCGTGGTGGAGGCGATGGCGCCGATCATCGAAAGGCTGAAGGGCGAAACCGGCTGGTCGGGCTGCATGCTCGTGGCCGGCGCGACCGGTCCCGATGAGGCACGCGCCATCCGGGCGCTTGCGCCCGACGCCTTGCTGCTGGTGCCGGGCTATGGCGCGCAGGGCGCCAGCGTCGCCGAGGCATTGAGTGGTTTCGTGGCGGGCCCCGCAGGCCTGGAGGGCGGGCTTGTGAACGCCTCCCGCGCGGTAACGTTCCCGAAAGCCGCGGAAGGCGTGACGGCCTATCGCGCCTGGGCGTCAGC
>CAYXQV010000280.1:0-3277 GCA_964467505.1 uncultured Hyphomonadaceae bacterium
CGGCGAACTCATCGATGATTATCTCAAGGTCGATTCGCGCTCGCATGCCGGCGGCGCGCTCGAATTCGGCCCCGATGGCGCGCTTTATGTCTCGACCGGTGACGGCACCAGTTTCGGCACGACAGATCCGCGCACCGTCGATGTGCAGAACGTCAATTCGCTGTCGGGCAAGATCCTGCGAATCGATCCGCTCACCGGCGAGGGGCTTGCCGACAATCCCTTCTTCACCGGCGATGGCAGCGACAATGCCTCGCGCGTCTACCAGCTCGGGCTGCGCAACCCCTTTTCCATGAGCTTTGACGCCGAGGGGCAGTTGCTGATCACCGATACCGGCTGGAACAATTGGGAGGAGATCAATTCCGGCGGACCGGGCGCCAATTTCGGCTGGCCCTTCTATGAAGGCGGCGATGGCGGGGAAATCCTTCAGACCAGCGGCTATCGCAACTTGCCCGAGGCGGCGGCCTTCTATGCAGATGTTGCTGCCGGTGAGATCGACATCACCCCGGCCTTCCGCGCCTTTGCCCATCGCGCCAGCGAGCCGGGCTTCCAGGTCCAGGCCATCACCGGAGCCGACGACCTGATCTCATCGGCGCGATATCCCGAAGCGCTTCAGGGCCACTATATTTTCACCGATGTCAGCCAGGGCGAGGTCTTTGCCGTCAATGCCAATGACCGGCGCGACGTGAAATTCCTGTTCCAGGCAGAGGGTGCTCTTGCCCCGGTCCATTTCAAGCAGGGCCCTGACGGTGCGATCTATTTCGCCGATCTTGTCACTGGAAGGATCAGCCGGCTGGACATATTCGAGACTGGCGCAGGCACGCTGACAGCCGACTATTTCAATATCGCCAGTTCCACCACCAGCCTTGACCAGATCGATTTTTCGGTTGCTCCCGACTTCAGCGAGACCGTGTCACAGATCAGCGAATCGGGCACCGCGCCTTTCTATCCCGGCGGGCCGGGCGATGATTTCGCCGCGCGCTATACCGGCACCTTCACGGTCGAGACGGCTGGCAGCCACACTTTCTTCCTCGGTTCCGATGATGGCTCGCGCCTGTTCATTGATGGTGTCGAGATCATCGACAATGACGGCCTGCAAAGCTTCACGACGGCCAGCGGCAGCGTGTCGCTGTCGGCAGGCGCGCACCAGGTCGAACTGCTTTATTTCGAGCGCGGCGGCGCCAATTCGGTCGATCTTGACTGGTCCGGGCCGGGATTTGCGCGCCAGCAGATGCGGTTTGTCGATGACGACGCCGGCCCGATTGTCGGCACCAGCGGCAATGACCGGCTCGCCGCCACACCGGGCGATGATGTCATGCTCGGCCAGGGCGGGTTGGATGTGTTCGAGGCGAGCCTCGGCGATGATGCCATCTTCGGCGATGCCGGCGTCTACGACCAGGTCGATTATGACGGCTCGCGCGACGATTATGTGTTCACCCGAAACGGCGATGGCACGGTCAGCGTCGAAGGGGTGCTTACCGGCCTCGACACGCTGACGGAAATCGATGGCGTGTGGTTCAACAACGCCGCTGAATGGGTCTCGATCGACACGCTGGTGGCGGAAGACACCCAAAGCGATATCATCGGCACGCCGGGCAGTGACAGCCTTGTCGGCACGCCGGGTGATGATGTCATGATTGGTAATGGCGGCATCGACACGTTCAACGGCTCGCTGGGCGATGACACGATCATCGGCGATGCGGGCGTTTATGACCAGGTCGACTATGCCGGCGGGCGCGACGATTATGTGTTCACGCGAAATGGCGACGGAACGGTGACGGTCACCGGCGCGCTGACGGGCAGTGACACGCTCACTGAAATCGACGGCGTCTGGTTCAAGGGCGCAAGCGAATGGGCCTCTCTTTCGGCGCTGGTCGAGGAGGATGCCACCGGCCAGATCCTTGGCACGCCGGGCAGCGACGATCTTGTCGGCACGCCGGGCGATGATGTCATGATCGGCAATGGCGGTTCGGACACGTTCGACGGCTCGCTGGGCAACGACACGATCATCGGGGATGCAGGCGTCTATGACCAGGTCGATTATGCCGGCATGCCCGGTGACTATGTGTTCACCCGCAATGGCGACGGAACGGTGACGGTGACCGGCGCGCTGACGGGCAGCGACACGCTCACTGAGATTGACGGCATATGGTTCAAGGCCAGCGCCCAGTGGCGCTCACTCGACAGTCTCGTGGAGGCGTCAGGGGCTGGCGCTGGCGCTGCGGCCTTCGACTTTTCAGGCGTGACGACACAGGCAGCTGATACGTCCACACAGGCCGATGCACCTCTCTGGCGTGCTCCGCCCGAACAGGCGCCTGCATCGCTGAGTGCCGGCGGGCGAGACGATGATTTGGCCGACCCGGGACTGTACGACATGGCTGGCGACGGGGAGGATCCGGGTTTCGATTTCGCCTGATCTCGAACCAAGCCATTGCTTGCGCTTTCCAAGCCGGGCGTATCGCGCCAGAATGGGTGCCATGATTACCGGACCGACTTCGCACAGCTATTACTCCCAGCGTCTGCGCCTGCACTATGTCGACTGGGGCAATCCTCAGGCGCCGCCGCTCATCCTGCTGCATGGCGGGCGCGACCATTGCCGCAGCTGGGACTGGGTGGCGGGGGAACTGCGCGCCGACTGGCACGTCATCGCCCCGGACCTGCGCGGGCATGGCGACAGCGAATGGTCGGCTGATGGCGAGTATTCGCCGCGCGCCTGCGTCTATGACCTCGCCCAGCTCATCCACCAGATGAAGCTCGCCCCGGTAACCATCGTGGCGCACTCCTATGGCGGCAATATTGCGCTGCGATATGCCGGCATCTATCCCGACAAGGTGGCCAGGCTGGTGGCAATCGAGGGGCTCGGCCCGTCGCCGAAGGTGCTCAAGGAGCGTTCCGGCACGCCGATGGGCGCGCGCATGCGCGACTGGATCGAAAAGAAGCGTTCAGCAGCAGGGCGCGCACCGCGGCGCTATCAGAGCCTCGAGGATGCTTACCGGCGGATGAAGGACGCCAATGGCTACCTGACGGACGAACAGGCCCGCCACCTGACGATGCATGGCATCAGCCAGAATGAGGACGGCACTTATTCCTGGAAATTCGATAATTATTTCAGGGTCATGCCACCCTTTGACATGGCCCAGGGCGATATCGAGTCCCTGTGGTCGGCGATCACATGCCCGACCCTGCTGCTCTATGGCGAGAACTCCTGGGCCTCCAACCCGGCCGAGGATGGCCGCATCAGCTGGTTTCGCGATGGCGAGGTGAAACTTTATGAGAAGGC
>CAYXQV010000281.1:0-3276 GCA_964467505.1 uncultured Hyphomonadaceae bacterium
CGTCGATCTCGCTGAACGTGCCAGTCTGGCCGTCCGTGGCCAGCCAGTGCAGGAACCGTGTCAGCGCGATCGCATCGCGGGCGTGCGCGCGGGTTGTCGCCGCGATTTCGGCACTGTTCTTGAGCGCCTTCGGCAAGGCCACGGGATCGCGCTTGCGCAGGATTTTCGCCCCGGCCGCTTCGAGCCGCTCGAAAAACCAGGCCGAGGCAAGATCCGGGTCGAGACTGACCGCTTGCCCGCCAAGGGCCTGCAGGCCGGTTTCGAGCGCATCCTCGTCATGCACACCGACCTCGTTGCCCAGATGCGCCCCGACATCATCGCCGAGCTTTCCAGGCGCAACGTACAATTGAGCGGTCCCATCGGCGTTCTGGATGGCGCGCGCCAGCGCCAGCGGCGAGCAGGCGACATCGCCGCCGCGTATGTTGAACAACCAGGCAATCGATGCCGGAGATGTCAGCACGGCTGCATCCGCGCCCTGCGCCCTGAGCGTCCCGGCAATGGCAGAACGCTTGTCGGCTGAAGACACTCCGGCGACCTCCATGGGCTGGATCGAGACAGCGGCCGCGGGCTGGGCCGGGCGGTCATGCCAGGCCATGTCGACAGGATTGTCGCCTACCGCCTTCAGGCTCGCCCCCGCGCGTTTTGCCGCGTGGGCAAGCGCCTCCAGCGCGTTCGGTGTCACCAGTGTCGGGTCATAACCGATCACCTGACCGTCGAGCCGCTGGCCTGCCAGCCATCCGAAAGGTCCAGGGTCGGGCAATCCCGCAATTTCGAAAAGATCGCCGGGCACCTGCTCGCCGGCCTGTATGGTATAGCGGCCATCGGCAAACAGGACGGCCTGTTTCAGGAAGACAAAGGCTGAGCCGGCTGACCCGGTAAATCCGGTTGCCCAGGCCAGGCGCTCATTTGCTGCCGGGAGGTATTCGTTCTGGTAGGCGTCCTCGTGCGGGATGAAGAGGCCGTCAAGGCCCGTCTCGCGCAAGGCCTGTCTGAGGGCAGGGAGATTGGCGCGCGCCACCTTCGGCCCGCCACGCACATCGAATGTCTGTATCATCGATTCAATCTAACGCGTCCGCCTGTCCGGGGGAAGATGTAGATTAGGTATGCATTTATACATGCAAAAAACGGAAATGTGTCCATGAATTCGTATATCGGTGACCTATATTGCAGTTGCGAGCAGATTGCTGCGCCACAACAATACGGAGTTTCCATAATGAAAATCTCGACCTTTTCGCCTGTTGCCATGCCCGTTGACCTGCCGGCGCGCAGGGACATCGAAGTCAACGAAAATACCCGGCTCGAAGCTGGCCTGCCGCAAGTGCGGGACGCCGAAGCGAACCATGTTCAGGGCGTCGAGCGCCCGCATATCCTTCAGCGGCGTATGGCGCGCCAGATGCGTCGGGCTATGCGATAGGCGAAACTGCCTGCCGGCGAAACACCAGCGTGGACCAGCCATCCTTTCTGATACGCGCGCCCGCAATCAGGCCACGCCCGGCAAAGGCGCGGCGGACCAGCGGTTCCTGATGCGCAAGAAGACCTGACAGTATGATCGTGGCGCCCGGCGCTGCGAGCTGCGCGATGTCGGGGGCCAGCGAGACCAGCGGGCGGGCGAGGATATTGGCAAATATCGTGTCATACGGCGCATGCCGGCGGATGCGGGCATGGTTTGCACCCGTGGCAAGCAGGGTCTTCATGCGCCGGGCGACATGGTTGGTGCGGGCGTTTTCATCGGCCGTGACGATACTGTCGGCGTCGATATCGCTCGCCACCGCCATGCTGGCACCCGCTTTCAGTGCGGCGATCGCCAGAACTCCCGTGCCCGTGCCCAGGTCAAGCACCCTTCCGGGGCGATTGTGGCGCAGCATTGTGTCCAGTGCCAGCAGGCAACCGAGCGTCGTGCCGTGATGGCCTGTGCCGAATGCGGGACCGGCCTCGACCAGCAGGCTTGTGCGTCCGGGACCGAACGCCTGCGCGGCATGCTGGCCGGCAATGACGAAACGCCCCGCACAGACCGCAGGCAGGCCCTCCAGCGAGAGTTTCACCCAGTCGAGATCGGGCAGCGGCGCCGCCTGCGGGTTCAGCCCCGGCGCGGCGTCATGGATGATGGCGAGACACGCGTTTGCATCGCCATCGTCAAGCGCATAGGCAACAAGTCGCCAGGCGCTGCGGCTTTCCTCGGTGCTGTCGACGGCCTGCGCCGGGCTCGGATCGGCCCAGGCAAGTGCGTTCCAGGCGGCTTCGACCGCTGCGCGCGGCCCGGTGGCGGTGATTTTCTGCATGACCTCGCAGCAGTAGCAGCGGCGCTGGCGAACCGCTATAGTGTGTTTGCAAATATACAAATCAGGGAGATGGCATTGGAATTCGAGATTGTTGCCGAAGGGCTGGGTTTTCCCGAAGGGCCCGTTGTCATGGATGATGGCTCCATCATCCTGGTGGAGATCCAGAAAGGCGCGATCACCCGTGTCTGGGGTGATGGCAGGCGCGAGACAGTGGCAGAGCCGGGCGGAGGCCCCAACGGGCTGGCGATCGGGCCGGACGGGGCGCTTTACTGCTGCAACAATGGCGGTTTCAACTATCATCAGGTCGGCGAGCTGACGCTGCCGGGCAATTGCCCTGACGATTATTCCGGCGGCCGGATCGAACGGATCGATATCCCGAGCGGCCGCGTCGAGCGCGTCTATGAGGCGGTCGACGGCCATCCCCTGAAGGGCCCCAACGACATCGTCTTTGACCGGGCCGGCAACATGTATTTCACTGATCATGGCAAGACCTATTCGCGTCATCGCGATTTCGGCGGGCTGTATTTCGCGAAAGCCGACGGATCGCATGTCCGGGAAATGGAATTCCACTATACGTCCCCGAACGGCGTTGGCCTGTCGCCTGATGAGAGTGTGGTCTATATGGCCGACACGCTGACCGGGCGCCTCTGGGCGTTCGATCTCAAGGCGCCCGGTGAGCTGGCGGGGGAAAATCCCTTCGGACCGAACGGGCGGGTGATCGCAACGCTGCCCGGCCTGCAATATCTCGACAGTCTCGCCGTGACCGCTGCGGGAAATGTCACGGTGGCCACGATCCTGAATGGCGGCATCACCACTTTCCAGCCGGATGGTGCAACCCGCCACACCGCATTCCCCGATCCGCTGGTCACCAATATCTGCTTTGGCGGTGCGGACATGCGCACGGCCTGGATCACCCTGTCGGGCACCGGCAAGCTGGTTCGCTGCCGCTGGGAGGAGCCGGGGCTGCAGCTTGCCTTCAATGCCTGAGCGGGCGCCG
>CAYXQV010000282.1:0-3275 GCA_964467505.1 uncultured Hyphomonadaceae bacterium
GACTGACCGGCTTGCGCGAAGCCAAGTCGGCGAAACGGTTTCGCCAATGCAGCTTGCAGTCGGATCAAACGAAATCCTGAGTGTGTTCGCCAACTCGCGGAGCGTCGCACGTCACTGTCATTGGTGTTCGAACGAGCTGGAATGGGAAACCCTTGACCAGGGACCCATCCGGACTGTGCGCAAAGATTGATTTTTCAAGCAGAGACGGATCGTCCAGTATGGTACGTCCCAGTCGGGAGCTGGCTCCGCCCCCTCCCGCCGCAAGGAATGTGGACACAGCCTCATTCGCGCCGTGTTTGGAAGCCCATGCGCGCACATCAGCTTCTGATAGCGAACTCAGACCCTCAATGTGCCGGGCCACACTCTCGTCATTCGCGGTCAGGGCCACGAATTCGCCATCGGAGCACCGAAAGAAAGCTGACAGGCGCGGCCGGCCGACAGCGTGCCGGATCGTGTCAGGATCAGCATCATCGGCGCCGCTCGACACATAGGCCATCACATCGCCAAGTTGATAGATGGCACAATCGCGCTGCGAGACATCAATCTGTCGCCCAACTCCCCTCTGCCGACAGTCCACGGCGTGAGCGGCCACGATTGCAGCTCCGTAGAGGCAGATGGTCTGGTCGGGATAGTTCAGTGCCGGACCGGAAACAAAGGGCGGAGAGTCGGCATAGCGCGTGAGGGACGCAAGCCCGCAATTCGCTTCCAGAGTGGTGCCGAAAGACGTTTTCATGGCGCCTGGCCCTTCCAGGCCCTGGCCGGAAATGGACGCCAGCAAAATCCCGGGATTGACCTCGATCAGACGCTGAAATGAGCCGCCCAGCCGATCAAGGACACCTCTTCGATAGTTCTCGATCACGATATCGGCCGTTTTGACGAGCTCGAAAAAGTGGTCCCGGCCCGCCGGATCTTTCAGGTCGATGGCAATTGCGAACTTGTTTCTGTTGTTGCTGCGGAAGAGCGGTGACTCCTCATGACCGTTCGCCTCTCTTGCGCCAGGCCATTTCCGGAAAGTGTCTGGCCGATCGGGCGACTCGATTTTCAAGACTTCGGCGCCCATATCCGCGAGTAAAACCGAAACGCCCGCGCCTGCCGTTATGATTCCAAAGTCAAGAACGCGCATCCCTGCCAGCGGCAGCGCCGGCGAGACAGTTTGGCAAGTCGGTTCCCGCTCTGCGCTGGCCTGTGACGCGACACGGACGGGTGGCCGCGGAATTTTCACACCATTTTTGGTGGTTTCAATCGCGTCGCGGTGAAGCAGAAGTGGATCTGAGAGGAGGTCAGCCACGCCAAGCACAATCGCCCCGGGCAGACCAGCGTCCATGAATTTCCTTTCCATGTCGGCCCTGGACTGCGTCTTCGCCCAGGCTCGGATGACATTGACGAATTCGGATCGGTTTTTCAGTCGTGACTCGCCAGAGAGGAATGGCTCTGCTTTCAGGGCGGGGTCTCCTACCATCCCGACGATCGCATCCCAGTCTCTCTCCTGGTACACGAAAACCGCAAATCCATCCTTGCACTCGATCATTGGCCACACAGCGGCAGAGCCAAGCCGGCGAAGGTCCTGTCCATACATCGCGGTAATCGGGGCCTTCCAGTTGACCCAGGTCATGACATTTCGCCCGTCAATGATGGCTGCGTCGGGTTGGCCGAACCGAACCATCTTTGCCCAGAGCGATACGATGGCTGCAAATGCCGCATAGCCGATCGAATGCGCAGCGAAATTTCCCGCCGGCGTCAGCGGCTCCCGGTCAGGATCGCCATAGAGCTCGGCTATCCCGGAATGGGCGAAAAGGGTTTCCTCAGTTTCCCAGGGCTCCAGTTCAATCAGTACTGTATGATCAGTCTTGTGCAGCCCAGGATCAGCCAGTTGAGAGGTTGCGTCCAGCACGATGCGGGTGCGCCCGGCTTGAGCGCAACTGACCCAGGCATCTGGCTCGGTATCGATCTCGGCAACCTCGGCAGATTGATAGAATCCCAACCCGTCACCGCCAGCGGAGCTTCCATGCCTGAAAACGCCGGCGCCTGCAGAACGAGCGAGGTTCGCCGCAAAAGAAATGGCGCGGTGTGCTGTAGGCCCCGCGCCGTCGCGGAAAACCTGAACAATTTCGAGATCGTCCAACATGCGCTCTTCCCCCGCAAGGCTCTGGCTGAGTTTCTGTTATTGCGGTGCCTGTTTGCCAATTGCGATTATGAGACTGCAATGTCCGACGCCGCGCGCAACCAAAACTCATGTCGATTCACGTATGTGATCCCCCGATCCTGAACTGGGCGGGCGCTAGCCAATGAATGCTGCCAATGCCTTGGCAAACACATATGTGAAAGATTCGCCATCGCCATGCCATCGCAAGCCAAGTTGGCATAGGCTATTTTCACGGATGACATGAGCTTGTCGCCACTTTCCGGGGAAGCACCATGTCAAGCATAGTTGATCGCCCCATTTCCGAACCGAGTTTGGGTCAGCGAATTGCGGCGAATTTCATGGCAGGCTGCGTGTCTGGCACTGCCTGGCAAGCGACCCCTGCGCAAGTGCCGATGGGTTAAGGCAAGCTGAGCAATCCTGGTCGGGAAACGGTTATCGGTGCAGACCGCGGTCAAACGCAGTCGAAAGGCGTCAAATGCCTCAACAGATAATCCACAATTCCGGACAGTCCGGCTCTTTCGGCGGTACCGCGCACGCCGGGGGATATTGATCAATGGAGGATAGATACGGTTTTTGATTATCGACCTGACATTTGGGGGGCGGGTCAAGGTTCCGCTCATTATCGCTCCGATGTTTCTGGTATCGAACCCTGCAATGGCTGTTGCAGCGTGTTCCCGCGGTGTGATCGGAAGCTATCCCGCCCACGCAACCAGAACCCGTGAGATCTTTGCCGAATGGCTTACCGAGACTCAGGAGGCTTTAAGCACTCTTGCCTCTCCTGCACCCTTTGCCGTCAACCTCGTCGTGCACCCGACCAATGACAGGTATCCTGGAGACTTGCAGCTATGTGTGGAGCACAAGGTTCCCATAATCCTGACATCGAAAGGAGCACCGGAGGATGCATTCGACAAGATTCATGAATATGGGGGAGTTGCTTTCCATGATGTCGCGTCTGCGCGCCATGCAGAAAAGGCGGTTGCTGCCGGCGCCGATGCAGTGATCGCTGTGTGTGCCGGAGCGGGCGGACACACAGGAACGATCAATCCTTTTGCCCTGGTCAATGAAATCCGGGAGGTGACAGACAAGCCGATCATTCTGGCAGGAGGAATGAGCACCGGCCGGGACATTCTGG
>CAYXQV010000283.1:0-3269 GCA_964467505.1 uncultured Hyphomonadaceae bacterium
CCACCGCGCTCAGCCAGGTCGAGATGATCGGCAATGATTTCGCGATGGATGATGGTGTCGGCACCTGCGGAAAGGCAGGCCAGACCGTGCCTGTCGGCGTCGGACAGCCCAGCCTGAAGGTTGGCGGGTTGACGGTTGGGGGCGCGGGATGAACTTTCGCGCCATGATTTGCGGCCTTCTCGGCCTGGTCGGACTGACGACCGCCGCCTGCGCCGACAGCGCCGCCCATGAAGACGGGAACATCGCCCTGAAGCCGGAAATATCTGTCCTTGAGGCCCGCCAGGCACAGCTTGACGGTGAGATCATCCTGATTGATGTGCGCCGGCCCGAAGAATGGGCGCGCACCGGCCTGCCGCAGGGTGCCGCGCGCGCGACATTGCAGGATGAGGATTTCATCGCCCAGGTCGAAAGGATCGTCGCGGGCCGGCCCGATGCAAAGATCGCCTTTACCTGCCGCACCGGTGATCGCTCGAAAACCGCACGCGACCGCCTGAGGGCCGCAGGCTACAGCAATGTGACCAGCGTGTCCGGCGGCCTGCTCGGGCGAAATGGCTGGAAGCGGGCCGGCTTGCCGTTGATGTCGCTTGCACAGGCCGATTGCGCCAGTGACGCTCCCGAGGCCAGCTGCTGACGCGGGCACGGGTGCGGGAACGGGCCGCCTCGACCGGGCGCATTCTGACAGCCACTTGCTTGCGAAACTGCCAGAGCGCGCAGCCTCCATTACAATCCACCGCCCCGGCTCAGAGGCGCCCGCGGCGTCGATGAACCTGAACGCGGCGGAAGGCAACGGCCTCGCATGATGGCCGTTTTCAAACCCGGATTACTCCCCCGGATTTCTGGCGCCGGAACGATCCAGCGCCACCCCGGAAGCATCGACTTCCATCGCCCTCGTGTGATCGTCGGCCTTTGGTGAGAGCTTGCGCAGCCACGGGCTGAGAAGGATCAGCGCCGCCCCAAGCGCCACAGCCGCCGTGCCAAGCTGGAGATAGACCGCGTTGTAGGCCGCAAGGCTCTCGGCGGTCGGCGCGCCTTCGGGCACCTGGGTGCGCTTGGCCACTTCCGCCGCGATCACATTGGCGAAGGATGAGGCCAGGAACCAGTAGCCCATCATGAAGCCGACAACTTGCGGCGCCGACATCTTGGTCACTGCCGACAGGCCCACCGGCGAGAGGAAAACCTCCCCCGTCGTGTGCAACAGGTACATCAGTATGATGAACAGGACCGAGATGCGCAGCGCGCCCGCCGCGTCCGGTGTGGCCGTCTGGATGCCCAGGTTGAGGATGTAGAAACCGGCCCCGATCTGCACCATGCCGAAGCCAAACTTGATGAAGGCGTTCGGCTCCCATCCGCGGTCGCCGAGCCATGTCCACAGCGCCGCCACCAGCGGGGCAAACACGATGATGAAATACGGATTGGCCGACTGCAGATAGGTCGCCGGGAATTCCTGCCCGCCAATCTCGTTGACGACATGCGCACCGGCAAACAGGTTCAGCGAGGTCGGCCCCTGGTCGAACAGGGTCCAGAACAGGACGGAAGATATTGTCAGGATCAACAGCCCGATCATCGAGTTTCGCGCCTCAGCATCGAGCCGGGTGAGCATGTAGAACACGATCCCGGCAGTCACCAGCAGGACAAGCGGATACATCGCCGCCGAGGTGAAGCTCGCAAACTGCAGCAGCACGAAGGCCAGCGCCGCGAAGCCCAGACCGGAAATATAAACCAGCCATTCCCGGTTGAGGCCGGCAAGGACCGGCGTTTTCAGATCGACATCTGCCGGCGGTTCAGCCCGCCCGTCCAGCCAGCCCTGACCGAAAATGAAGACAACAAGCCCTGTAAGCATCCCGAGCGCGGCCAGCCCGAAGCCGAGCGACCAGCCATAATTCGCCGCCGCCCAGCCACACGCAATCCCGGCCAGGAATGAGCCCAGGTTGATGCCCATGTAATACAGTGTGAACCCGCTGTCGCGGCGCCGGTCGCCCTGCTCATACATCGCGCCGACGCAGGTGGAGATGTTCGGCTTGAGGAAGCCCACCCCGGCCACGATCAGTGCGAGCGCGGCGAAAAGGATCGTCTCGTAGAGCGCGCTGCGCTCGCGCGCGATGGTGCCGGTGATCTCGACAGCCTCGCCATCTGCACCCGTGTAACTGACCGCGCGCACCGGCGAGCCGGTCTCAGGCTGCACGAATGCTGTCACCGCAAAGGTCTGCCCGTCCACGATGATCTCGCGCTGGTCGCGGGTCTCGCTATAGGTCGGGCGCTCCAGGCTGTAGGACACATCGCCCACCACCAGCCGCTCGCTCGCTGGCGGGCCGTGAAAGCCCATCAGGCCATGACCAGCCACCAGCAGCACCGCGCCAAAGGTCACCGCCTTGCGAAAGCCGATATACTTGTCGGCCAGCCAGCCGCCGAGCAGCGGCCCGAGATAGACCAGCGCAACATAGGCGCCGTAAAGCGTCAGCGAGAAATCATTGTCGAACAGGAAGTGCCAAGTCAGGTAGAAGATCAGCAGCGCGCGCATCCCGTAATAGGAAAACCGCTCCCACATCTCCGCGAAGAACAGGACATACAGCCCGCGCGGATGCTTGCGCATCTCCCACATCGAAAAAGCGAAGATCAGCGGCACCAGCGCCATGGCGGCGAAGAGAACGATCTGCATGAATGGCCCTGCCCGTTACATATTGACGACCCATGGCGCCCGACCGGCGCCGACTTCGTGACACTTTGACCACGCCCTCGCGCGAGGCTCAAGGCAGAATGTGCTGCGCAGCGCGCCAAGCAGGGAAAGGTTTTTCGTTCGGGTAGGGGCGACTTCCTCATTCAGGAGGGCAAGGTGCCGTGTCCCGAAGGATGGACGCCAGCGCTCCTGGCCGCCATGCTTAGAGACAGCCCTGACGGGCTTCCTCAGCATGAGGCAGGGCCGCAAGGGCTCGTCGCGCCAATCCGGGCGCATTTGACTTCACCTCCAAAGCGGTGAACGCTTGTCTCTACTCAAGCCGAGGGCATTCTGGCGCGGCCAAACAGGGCCCGGCAGTGCCTGCTGACAAGGGACGCGATCGGCCATGACAGACCCCCTTTTCGACTTTTCCGGCAAGATTGTCCTGGTGACGGGCGGCTCTCGCGGGCTGGGCTACCAGATGGTGCGTGCCTTTGCCGAGCGCGGCGCCGACCTGGTCATTGCCAGCCGCAATCAGGAGGCCTGCGAGACGGTGGCGCAGGAGGTGCGCGGGCTTGGCCGGCGCGCGCTCGCCCATGGTGCCCATTGCGGCAAG
>CAYXQV010000284.1:0-3254 GCA_964467505.1 uncultured Hyphomonadaceae bacterium
TCACATTCGGGTCCTTCATGATGATCTTGAAGGCAGCCGAGACCTTTTCCGCGTTCGCGCCGCCGCCCACATCGCAGAAATTGGCCGGCTCCTCGCCATAAAGCTTGATGATGTCCATCGTCGCCATGGCCAGACCCGCGCCATTGACCATGCAGCCAATCGTGCCGTCCAGCGCGATATAGGCAAGATCCCATTCGCTGGCCTCGATTTCCTTGGCGTCTTCTTCGGTCTTGTCGCGCAATTCCTGTATGTCCGGGTGACGGAACAGGGCATTGCCGTCGAAGCTGACCTTGGCGTCGAGCACGCGCAGATGGCCATCCTTCATCACGATCAGCGGGTTGATCTCCAGCATCGACATGTCTTTTTCGACAAAGGCCCGGTAAAGCGTCGGAAACAGCGTCATGCCGTCATCCTTCGCCGCCCCGCCCAGCGCCAGGGCCTCGCAGACCTTTTCGGCATCAGCCGGCGTCATCCCGGCGAGCGGATCGACATGGATCGTGAGGATTTTTTCCGGCGTGTCATGGGCGACCTGTTCGATGTCCATCCCGCCCTCGGTGGAGGCGACAAAGGCCAGTTTTCCCGTCGCGCGGTCAACCAGAAGCGAGAGATAAAGCTCGGTCTCGATATCGGCGCCGTCTTCGATATAAAGGCGGTTGACCTGCTTGCCGGCCTCGCCGGTCTGCGCCGTGACCAGCGTGTTGCCGAACATTGCATGGGCGTGTGCGATGGCCTCGTCCTTCGAAAAGGCGAGCCGCACGCCGCCCTTTTCGCCGGCCGCCGCTTCCTTGAACTTCCCCTTGCCGCGTCCGCCGGCATGGATCTGGCTTTTCACGACCCAGAGCGGTCCGGGCAGCGCGCTCACCGCCGATTCGATATCGTCAGGGCTGAGCACCGGAGCCCCATTGGCGACTGGCGCGCCATAGGATTTCAGGACCGCTTTTGCCTGGTATTCGTGAATGTTCATGTCTGATCAGCCTCTCGCCCTGCCTGGGAATGCAGGCAACATCGCAGCGCACCTGCACAAAATTTCCCGCTTTATAACAGGCTCAATCGCAGGGGCAACCAATCCGAAAGCGTCATGTCCCTGCGTCACCGGGGTTCGGATGCATCAGCGTGCCGCGCGTCAAGACCGGCCCCGCCAATCACAGGCGGCTGGGCAATCTTCCATTTCGTTGCGCTTTCCTCCTTTATGCCAGCCGGACGCAGCCAGCGACGCAGGAGAATTGTCGCTGCCAGCAAAAGTGAAAGCGCCGCCGCCGACAGGAACAGCCCGCCCGGTCCGGCACCCGCGCGCATCGCGGCGCCCGAAACCGGCGGACCGATGACCGATCCGGCGCCCCAGAGGAACATCAGCCCCGACATCATGCGTGGCAGGTCACCGGTTTCCGCACGGTCGATCCCGTGCGCCACGCTGACCGAATAGATCGCAAAGCCGGCAATCCCCCAGACAACGAGCAGGCTGAGGCTCCACCCGCCCGCAAGCTCGTCGAAGAAGATGCCCAGCGCGCCAGCCGAGACCGCCGAGAGCCCGGCCACTGCGACAATCACCAGCCTGCGATCAAGAATATCCGACAGGCGTCCGACCGGCCACTGCCCGACAAGACCGCCAAATGAGACCGCCGCCATGGCCGTCGCGGCCAGCGCCGTGGTCGAAGTGCCCGGCTGCAGGAGCGGCATATACTGGGCAAAGATCGGGAGCAGGGCGAGTGTGCCGGTGGTGATCAGGCCAGCGAAGAAGGCCCCGATGGCTGCGGAAGGTGCCGCCGAATAGACCCTTGAAAGGGGTAGCGGCGTGGCTTTCGGCTTGGGCGGCTGGCCACGCCGGGTCAGGCAGACCGGCACCAGCGACAGCGCCAGGAACACCCCGCACCAAAGATAAGCGCGCGCCGCAAGCGCAGACCCGCCAGCCGCCAGGAACGGCCCGGCCATCAATGCCGCCTTTGCCAGCACCTGGTAGACTGCGGTCACGCCGCCACGATGTGCACGGCTGACCGCGCTGGATATCCAGCTTTCCGCACTCGCCAGCATCCAGGCAAACCCGGCCCCCTGCACCAGGCGCGCGCCGGTCCAGAAGAACGCGTTGGGATACAGTTCCATGAAGAGCGCGGCTGCCGCGGTCAGCGCCGCACCGATGGAGAAGACACGAATATTGCCAAACAGCATGAGGGCGCGCGGCTCGGTCCATGCGCCGGCCATGAAGCCGATGGCATAGACCGCCGCGATCGCGCCGATCTCGAAAGGCGACACGCCAAGGGCTTCCAGCCCCAGCGGGGTGATCACGCCGAGCAGGCCGCCGGCGACCTGCAAGAAGGCGACGGCGACGATCAGCGTCCAGACATTGCGGAAATCACTCATTACACGGGTCGGTTCAGCGGTCTCGGACACCCCATCCTTGTTGCGCAGCGCCCCGGAAAAGTCGAGCCGTGTGTTGCCTCGCCTGTCTTTGCATTCATAGCTGGACGCCGATCCGGCGCAGAAGCAGTATGGTGGCGATATAGCCGGCCACCGCGAGGAAGATTGCCACGCCGTAGGCCAGCCAGAAATGGGCACCCCATTTCTGCAGGAGTGGCAGCATGATGAAGAATAAAAGGCCCGGCCAGACCAGCAGGAAAGTGGTCGTGGCAAAGCGGGTCGACAATTCGGCATCGCGGGTGTCGATATAGGTCAGCCCGACCGTCATCATCGTGGCAAGCGGCAAGGCCACAAGAATGGCTGCGGCCAGTGTCGAGCGCTTGGCGATTTCCGAAACAATGACAATGAACGCCGCCGTCACCAGCGCCCTGGCCAGAATCAGGAGCATTGATCGCCACCTCCCGCATAAGGTCGAGCCCAGTGCCTTGAGACTTGTCTCGCGCAGGAAAGGACAGGGCGCAAGAGCGCTGCGAAAAACGACGTGGAAAGCCGCCAGTCAACGCTGCAGGAAATTCCAGAGCACCCACCGCCGGCATGTCGGAGTGGAAAAAAACAGCCCCTTGTCCGGGTGACACGGCGCCATTGCCAGATCATACTGCCGCCATTGCAGGTTCTGGGCCCGGCCCGAGACAACAAGAGGCAGGTCATGGCAGGCGGAATTTTCATCTCCTACAGGCGTTCTGACAGCGCCGCCTTTGCAGGCCGGATCGCGGACTTCTTCGCCTATCATCATGGCGATGTGCGGGTGTTTTTCGATGTCGTTGCGATCGAGCCGGGCGAGGATTTCACGACCGCCATCCGCAACCGGCTTGCCGCCTCGCAGGTGGTGCTGGCGATCATCG
>CAYXQV010000285.1:0-3242 GCA_964467505.1 uncultured Hyphomonadaceae bacterium
CTTCGGGAATGCGCCCGAAGGATTTGCGGATACGTTTCTTTTCCGTGAAGGAGAGCGCCATCATCGATTCCTGTTTGCACGCGGGCCACAACACCCCACTTCGCCCGCCGACGCCCTGCGCCGTGCCGGTACGAAGCGAAAGGCCTGCAGCCTGCCGCCAGTAACGCGGAAACGGCGGCCCTCACAAGAAGGGCCGCCGCGATGGAAAACCGGAGTTCGGTCCGCGCTTCCGAACTCCCCAATGACAGGCCGCAGGCCCCCAAATGACGGGGCCGACCCGCGGCGATTACTTGATCTCGACAGTTGCACCAGCTTCTTCGAACTTTTTCTTAAGTTCTTCGGCTTCTTCCTTGGGCACACCTTCCTTGATCGGCTTGGGCGCACTTTCGACCAGTTCCTTGGCCTCTTTCAGGCCAAGGCCGGAAACGACTTCGCGCACAACCTTGATGACACCAATCTTCTTTTCGCCAGCCGAGGTCAGGATGACATCGAATTCGGTTTGCTCTTCCACCGCCGCGCCGCCGGCGTCGCCGCCAGCCATCGGCATCGCGCCCATGGCGACCGGAGCCGCCGCAGACACGCCCCACTTCTCCTCGAGAAGCGTGGCAAGTTCAGCCGCCTCCAGGACGGTCAGCGAGGAAAGATCTTCAGCGATCTGTTCGAGTTTGGACATATGTTCGTGTTCCTTGAAAGCGAGAGATATTTCGGAAATGTCAGTCTGGAGCCATTGCGGAACGATCAGGCCGCGTCCTTTTCGGCATAAGCCTTTATGACGCGCGCAAGCTGACCTGCCGGTGCCTGCACAACACCTGCCACTTTCGTGGCCGGCGCCTGTATGAGCCCGACAAGCTTGCCGCGAAGCTGGTCGAGGCTCGGCAGCTTGGCGAGTGACTGGACGCCATCTGCATCAAGAACGGTCTCGTCCATGATGGCGCCGATCAGCACCAGCTTTTCATTGCCCTTGGCAAAATCCGAAACGACCTTCGAGGCCGCCACCGGATCTGGCGAAAAGGCGATGGCCACCGGTCCCTGGAAAAGGTCCCTGGCGGCATCACCGCCCTTTCCCTCAAGAGCGATCCGGGCAATCCTGTTCTTGATGACCTTGAGCTGTGCACCCTGCTCGCGCAGCTTGCCGCGCAGCCCGGTCATTTCCGCAACGGTCAGACCGGAATAGTGGGTCACCACGACCGTACCGCTTTCATCGAACACCCCCTTGAGGGTTTCGAGTGCAGCGGCCTTTCCAGCTTTGTCCATTGCCGGTCTCCATGACTAAAAGGCGAGCGGACCATCCGCGCGCCCCGGTGTCTGCCAGGCCAGCGACACCCCGATATACTGGGGCGGCGATGCCTCGCGCCTGTCCAGGGCGGTGATCCGTACGCCACAGGCAGCCCCGTCGCCAGGATTGCCAGACCTCGTCTCGCCGTACCCCGTCTATCACGGGCACCCTATGCGGGATTTACCGGCATGTCGCCGGCCCATGGTCTCGGACAGGAAAGCGGGAAACGCCACCATGAACCGGTGAAACCTCCCGCAAGCCGACTTTGTTAACAGACCGGAACCGGGCTTGCAACACCCATAATCGGGTTTTTCCATCCGACCTGACCTGACGCAGATCAGGTCCCGGTCATCAGTTCGCTATAGTCGACGTTCAGGCCGGGCCCCATCGTCGAGGACACAGCGACCTTTCGGACATATTGCCCCTTGGCACCGGCCGGCTTGGCCTTGAGCAGGGCATCGACAAATGCGGCCAGGTTCTGCCGGAGTTCGTCCTGGCTGAAACTCGCCTTGCCGATGCCGGCATGGATGATGCCCTGCTTTTCGACACGGAACTCGACCGACCCGCCTTTGGCGTCCTTGACAGCCTGGCCAACATTCGGCGTGACGGTTCCGACTTTCGGGTTCGGCATCAGCCCGCGCGGGCCGAGAACCTTGCCGAGCCGTCCCACGACGCTCATCATGTCGGGCGAGGCAATCACGCGGTCGAAATCCATCCGTCCGCCCTGGATTTCCTCCATGAGGTCCTCCGCGCCCACTATGTCGGCTCCCGCCTGCCTGGCTTCGTCAGCCTTGGCATCGCGCGCGAAGACGGCCACCCGCACGGCCTTGCCCGTGCCCGCAGGCAGCGAAACCATGCCGCGCACCATCTGGTCGGCATGCTTCGGATCGACACCGAGTTTCACGGCAACCTCGACGGTCTCGTCGAACTTCGCCTTCGCATTTTCCTTCACCAGCCTGAGCGCGTCATCGACGCCATAAGCGGTTTCCGCGTCCAGCCGGGCGCGCGCTTCACGGTAGCGTTTTCCCATAGCCATCGATTCAGCCCTCCACCACTTCAAGACCCATCGAGCGGGCCGAGCCGGCAATGATCTTCTGGGCTTCGTCGAGATCATTGGCATTGAGATCAGGCATTTTCTGCTCGGCAATCTCGCGGCACTGCGCCATCGTCACCTTGCCGACCGTCGAGCGACCGGGCTCCTTGGAACCCGATTTGAGCTTGGCAGCCTTCTTCAGGAGCACCGAGGCCGGCGGAGTCTTCACGACAAATGTGAACGACTTGTCCTGATAATAATCGATCACCACCGGCAGCGGAACGCCCTTTTCGGCAGATTCCGTGCGGGCATTGAACGCCTTGCAGAATTCCATGATATTGATGCCGCGCTGGCCGAGCGCCGGGCCGACCGGCGGCGACGGGTTGGCCGCACCGGCGGGGATCTGGAGCTTGAGCTGCCCCATCAGTTTCTTCGCCATGTTCCTTCTCCATCTGGCGGATATGAAGGTCACGCGGTCCGGTCCGGAGCATGGACTTCACTTGCCCGGCACCTCCCGCATGCATTGCCGCAGGACCCGGGCATCACCCGACTTCTGCGAATGCGGGGCAATGGCCTATCAGGCCGGTGGCGTCAAGGGCGGGCGCGCGCGATCTTGCACCCTCGCGCGGCTGCGGTGAGCGAAAGAGCCGGCAACCCTTTGGCCGCCGGCTCTTCCTGCCCCCGTGCATTTCAGTCCCACAGATCGCCCAGTTCGAGGCGATCGCGCCAGGTCTCAGCGCTTTCGCAGGCGCTGCCATTTGCGTGGCCGCGCAGGCGCCGCATCAGCGCCCAGGTCGAAGGCCCGGTGCGCACACCGGCCGCCCGCATCGCAAGGACGATCTCGTGAAGGGCCTCTTGCGGGGCCTCCTCATTGCCCACCGCCTCGGCTTCGGCCAGACGCCAGCCCGCAGGGTCCCAGCGGATGGCAACAGC
>CAYXQV010000286.1:0-3237 GCA_964467505.1 uncultured Hyphomonadaceae bacterium
GACGTGTCGGCACGCCGCAGGATATTGCCGGTCTGGTCATCTTCCTGAGTTCGCGGGCAGGTGAATTTGTCGTCGGGCAGGTCATTGCCAGCGATGGCGGTGTCGTCGGTACCAGTTGATGACGGGTCGACGAGATCGGGTTTGACCCGTTTGTGAGAGCCGGCTACACTCAAGAAAGTATGGCCATTCACGGCATATCTTAAGGGAGGACGGCGCAGATGGCAGATACGATCCAGGGCGAGTTGGCCGGTGCGCCGGCGGCGAACGGGCTCGATCCCGACCTGCTGCGCGAGAAATACCGGCTTGAGCGTGACAAGCGCCTGCGCGCCGATGGCAATGAGCAGTACGTCGAAGTCTCTGATGCCTTCGCCCACTATGTCGAAGACCCGTATGTCGATGCGCCGATCACGCGCGCGCCGCTCACCGATGAGGTCGATGTGGTCATCGTTGGGGGCGGCTTCGGCGGCCTGATTGCCGGCGCGCGGCTCAAGGAAGCCGGGGTCGGTGATGTCCGCATCATCGAGAAGGGCGGGGATTTTGGCGGCACATGGTACTGGAACCGCTATCCCGGCGCCGCCTGCGATATCGAGAGCTATATCTACCTGCCGCTGCTGGAGGAGACCGGCTATATGCCGGTGGAGAAATATTCGCGCGAGCCGGAAATCTACGAGCATTCCCGGCGCATCGCGAAGCATTACGGGCTTTATGACAAGGCCTGCCTGCAGACCGAAGTTACGGGCGCGCAATGGGATGAGGCGACGCATCGCTGGATTGTGCGTACCGATCGCGGCGATGCGATCCGGGCGCGCTTCCTGATCATGTCGAACGGGCCGCTCAACCGCCCGAAACTGCCGGGCATTCCGGGGATCGAGACATTTGCGGGCCACAGCTTCCATACCAGCCGCTGGGATTATGACTATACTGGCGGGGATGTGCGCGGCGGGCTGACGGGGCTGGCTGACAAGCGCGTCGGGATTATCGGCACAGGCGCAACCGCCGTGCAGTGCGTGCCGCATCTCGCGGAAGGGGCAAGGCAGCTTTATGTCTTCCAGCGCACGCCGTCCTCGGTGGATGTGCGCGGCGACGGGCCCACCGATGAAGACTGGGCGCGCAGCCTGGAGCCCGGCTGGCACCAGCACCGGATGGAGAATTTCAATTCGCTCGTCTCCGGCCTTCCTGTCGGCGAGGATCTGGTCAGGGATGGCTGGACCGACATCATCCGCAACCTGATGGTCAAGTTCATGAACGGGGAGGTCAGGGCCGACGATCCGGCAGATCTCGAAACGATGATGGAACTGGCCGATTTCGAGAAGATGGAGCAGGTGCGCGGCCGGGTCGACGAGATTGTCGCCGATCCGTCAGTCGCGGCGGCGCTCAAGCCCTGGTACCGGCAATTCTGCAAGCGACCCTGCTTTCATGATGACTATCTCGCCGCCTTCAACCGGGACAATGTCACCCTGGTCGACACTGACGGCAAGGGCGTGGAACGGATCACGGAAACGGCCGTCATCGCCAATGGCGAGACTTATGAGGTTGACTGCCTCGTCTATGCGACAGGCTTCGAGGTTGGCACCGCCTATACGCGGCGCGCGGGCTATGATGTCATCGGCACAGACGGCAGGAGCTTTTCGGATGAATGGGAGGCGGGCATTCGCAGCCTGCATGGGCTGATGGTGCGGGACTTCCCGAACATGTTCATTCTTGGCGGGCCGCAGGGCGGGTTCACGGCGAATTACCCCCATAACCTGTCGGAACAGTCCCAGCATGCCGGCTACATCATCGAACAGGCCTTGCAACGCCGCGCGAGCCGGGTTGAGCCTTCCGCCGCAGCCGAGGCCGCCTGGGTCGATACGGTTGTTGACAAGGCACGACTGCGCGAGAAGTTTCTCGCAGAGTGCACGCCGGGCTATTACAATAATGAAGGCCAGCCCTCGAAGCGCGCGGCGCGCGCGTCATTCTACGGTGCCGGCTCGCCCGAATATTTCGCAATCCTTGCCGGATGGCGAAGTGATGGCCAGCTGGAAGGGCTCGAATTCGGCGAGGGCAATTCGCGTCAGGCCTGACGCGGCCACCTTGCCTTTCGCGAGCCTTGCGCAAACCCTTCCTGCGCAATTTCCCGGCTGGCCAGCAGACACGAACAAGATGCTTGCCAGCCCGCCAGCATGGCGCAAGACTGCGGCTTGAACGCCGGGTCGACCTGGAGGGATGAATGGCCGAACATGAGCTGCCTGCGAACCTGCGGCGCCTGTCGCATCTGTGGTGGGGTTCGCTGGTGTCAGGTTTTCTGGTTGCGATCACCAGCGGTGTGCTGTGGGAGCTGCCATCGCGCTGGGAGTGGGTTCCCGCGATGATTTCGCTTGCGCTTGGCGCTGCGGCCTTTGGAGGGCTGTTCTTCATTGCCTGCAATCTTGCGGGCATAAAGTTCGAGGCGCGCGTGAGCGACGAGACAAGGATACGCGGCCAGACTGTGGAACACGTCACCCATGTCAGCCAGACCGGCGAGGCGGAAACCGACAAATGGCTTTCGCGCTATGTCTTCGCGCGCAACCTGTTTGGCGGACTGATCATTCCACTAGCCATCCTTGCCGGGCTCATCATCTTCAGCTGAACGCAGTTCCACGGTGCGTGTCGTCCCGTCGCTGCGTCCAGGGCGGACCATCTCGACCTTGAGCGTGGAGCCCGGCGAGATCAGCACATCTTCATGGCGCAGCGGAATGTCGATGCCGTTTTCCTGGAACTTGTCCCAGACATTCAGCATCGCTTCGGAGCCGACATTGTTGACCCCGTTCTGCGGATCCTGGATCCAGAACCGCGCCTCGATCTCGACCGCCTCCTCGCCAAATTCCATGACGAGGCATTTCGGTTCAGGCGTCTCAAGTACGCGGTCGGTGATCTTCAGGCCCTCGACCACCAGTGCGCAGGCAAATTTGAGGTCGGTCTCATATTCCACTCGCAAGCGACGCTTGATGCGCACCTGCTTGTCGGAATAGCTCCAGTTGACAACTTTTTCCGTGATCAGCTGCTCATTCGGGATCAGGTGTTCCTTGCCGTCGCGGGTGATCACCGAGGCATAGCGCAGGCCGAGAGACTTCACGACGCCATAGGTCTCGTCGACCTCGATCACGTCATCGGGCTTGATCGAGCGGTCGGTCAGCAGGATCACGCCGGAGATGAAATTGGCCACGATCTGCTGCATGCCGAAGCCGAGGCCGACACCGATCGCGCCGCCAAGCACGG
>CAYXQV010000287.1:0-3230 GCA_964467505.1 uncultured Hyphomonadaceae bacterium
CAGTGGGAGAAATCCGGCCACTGGGGCAAGTATCGCGAGAACATGTTCATCGTCCCGGACTTCATCCCCGAAGGCGACGAGGGCGTGGAGATTTCCGTTCCCGAGGACGCGAAACTCATGGCGCTCAAGCCCATGAACTGCCCGGCGCATGTGGAGGTCTTCAAATCCGGCCAGAAATCCTATCGCGACCTGCCGCTGAGGCTGGCGGAATTCGGATGCTGCCACCGCAACGAGCCGCATGGCGCGCTGCATGGGATCATGCGGGTGCGCCAGTTCACGCAGGATGACGCTCATATCTTCTGCCGTGAAGACCAGATCGTCTCTGAGTCCATCGCCTTCTGCGAATTGCTGCACAGCGTCTACGCCGATTTTGGCTTCACCGGCATCGCGGTCAAACTCTCCACGCGCCCTGAAGTGCGCGTTGGGGATGACGAGACCTGGGAGCGCGCCGAGAAGGGACTTGAGGACGCGGTGACGGCCACCGGCCTGCCCTATGAGATCCTGCCCGGCGAAGGTGCCTTCTATGGCCCGAAACTGGAGTTCCAGCTGACCGATGCGATCGGACGCATCTGGCAGTGCGGCACGCTGCAGCTCGACTATGTCCTGCCCGAACGCCTAGGCGCGGAATATGTTGACGAGCATGGCGAAAAGGCCCGCCCCGTCATGCTGCACCGGGCAATTCTCGGTTCCATGGAGCGGTTCCTCGGCATCCTGATCGAGGAATTTGCGGGCGCGTTTCCAATGTGGCTTGCGCCGGTGCAGGTCGTGGTTGCGACCATCACCGAGGCGGCTGACGACTATGCGCGCGAAGCGGCCGAGGCCCTGCGCGCGGCCGGCCTGCGCGTTGAGCTTGACCTGCGCAATGAGACGATCAACCGAAAGGTGCGCGAACATTCGGTCCAGAAAGTGCCGGTGATCGCCGTGGTCGGTGAGCGTGAAGCCGCCGAGCGAAAACTGGCACTGCGTCGGTTCGGCTCGAAAGGGCAGGAAATACTCGCTCTCGATGAGGTATGCGCAAGCCTGTCACACGAAGCGCTCGCTCCGGACCTGAAACGCTCCGCGCAGCCACCCGCCGGCTGAGCCAGGCACGGCGGGCGCGATGCCCGTTTGCAGCAAGGAACCGCCCATGGCCTATGCCCCGATCTTTGCCGGACTGATGTTGCTCTGGCCGGTGCTCGCCTTTTTGGGCGGGCAGGGATTTTCGCCGCTGATCGGACTGTGCGCGATTGCAGGCCTTGCCTTTGTCCGCCCCACTGCCCGGGTGCGCAGCTATGGCGTTGCCGGGCTGGCTTTTGCCGGATGGGCTGCGCTCAGCACGCTGTGGTCACCTGCTGGCGGCCCACTCGTGACTGGCTCGGTCTGGCAAGGCGATTTCGGCTTGAACGCGCCCGGCCTGCGCCTTGTCCTGATGGCCCTGGCGATCACCATTGTGTTCGCGGCAATGTCGCGCGTGCCGGCGGCCAGTGCGCCGAAATCCCGGCTGGCGCTTGTCACGGCTTTCAGCCTGGCCGGGCTGATGCTTCTGGTCTCGGCGCTCTTCCTGCGGCCGCTGCTCGCGCTTGCCTATGACAGCCCGCAAGAGGCGATGACCGCCGGCATGCAGAATGCGCTTCGCCAGGCGAACGCTTTCTCGATCGCCCTGCCCGTCCTTCTGGCGATGATCTGGGCCAGCGCCGACAATCGCCTGATGCGGCTCTTCGCAGTTTCGATCGGGCTCGGTGCCGGCGTGATCTTCACTTATTTCGGCGGCGCGTCGGCCCTGATGGCGCTGGTCTTCGCCACGATTGCGATGGGCGTCGTGAAATGGCTGCCGGAACGCGGTTTCCTGGCGCTGGCCGGGGTTTGGGCGACCGTGATTGCGACCGCGCCGCTGACCTTTGCGAACATGGCACGCTTTCTCTCGGCCACGGGCCTGCCGGCGCCGTTTTCCTTCCACTCGCGGGCCTATGCCTGGCACAGTGTCGGCGAGCAGGTTGCCCAGCGTCCGCTCACCGGCCACGGGCTGGAAGCGGCAGAAACCTGGGACGCGACCTATTCCAGCCAGCCCGGCTGGCTTTCGGAAATCGTTGCAAATGGCGGCAATGAGCAGGCCTGGAGCCAGTACCGCATCATTCCGGGCCATCCCCACAACATGCCCCTGGAGATCTGGGCGGAGACCGGGCTTGTCGGCGCGGCGCTGGGCGTGTTCGCGGTGCTCGCACTTGGCGCGCGCCTGCCTGCGCCCCGGCGCCTTGCCGCGGAGGCCCGGTTCGCCGCCGCCGGCGTCATTGGCGCTGCCCTTTCGCTGTTCAGCTTTTCCTACAGCATGTGGAACGAGGCCGGCTGGGCGATCGTGGCACTGGCGGGCGCCAGTGCGCTGCTTCTCCAGCGCCAGGGCGGAAGACCCGGATGAGCACGCCGAAAATTGCCGCGATTATTGTCAGCTATCGCACCGGCTGGCGCCTGCGTGACTGCCTGTATGCGCTGTGCGGCGACCCGCAGGTCAGCCAGGTCATCATTGTCGACAATGGCAACCCGGCCGGCGACGCCGCATGGATTTCGCGTTTCGCAGCCCAGCGCAGCGATGTCACGGTGGTCCAGCCCGGTGACAATCTGGGCTTTGGCCGGGGGGCCAATCTGGGCGCGGCATCAGCGGGCGGCGCGGACTGGCTGGTCTTTGTCAATCCCGATGCCATGGTCAAGCGTGGCGCGGCGGGAATGCTCGCCGGCGCAGCTCATGGTGCGCCGCGGCCCGTGCTGGTCGGCGGCAGGATCTTTGGCCTGGACGGGCGCGAACAGCGTGGCTGCCGGCGCCGCGAACTGACATGGGCCACCGCCATCGGACTGAACCGCTGGACGCTGGAAACCGCGCCCGCACCGGCCGGCCCCGTGCCCATGGACTGCGTTTCAGGTGCGTTTTTCGCCATACCACGCGAGGATTTCCTCGCACTTGGCGGCTTTGACGAGGCCTATTTCCTGCATGTCGAGGATGTCGATCTCTGCCGGCGTGTGCGTGAGGCCGGCGGAACGGTCCTCTACCACCCTTCAGCGGGCGCCCTGCATGCCGGCGCAACGTCTGACGCGCCCAGCGGCGTGGTGCCCGCGCACAAGGCCGAAAGCCTGAAACACTATTTCAGGAAGTTCGCCCGCAGCCCCCTTGATCGCCTGCTGAACGCCCTGCTCCTGCCGCTCCTGGCCTGGCACGTGCGAAGGCAGCGATAAGCTTGCCGCCCATGGTTCGACCCTCATGG
>CAYXQV010000288.1:0-3196 GCA_964467505.1 uncultured Hyphomonadaceae bacterium
GCGAAGATGCGGTAGTCGGGCTGACCCTCAGTGGCTTTCTCCGCGTTCTTCTCGATGCGGATCGGGCTGGTGAGGTTCATCATCGCAAGAGCGCCTTCGAAGCCGGTCTTGGTTTCGCTGACATATCCGAGTGCATTGGCCATGGTCGTGTTCCTTTTCGTTTCCATGTCGTCCCGGGAACCCCTTGTCCCCGTCGACGCCGGACCGAAAGGACGACGCAGGGCGGGCCTGAACCGCTCGCGGGCGCAACGAAGTGGAGCACTGGACAGGCAAGAAAACTTGTTTCGCGAGGAGCCGCAAAGCGGCGGGGAAGTTTTCTTGAATGGCCGGTTTCAAGGCCCGACAGGCGTCGTCCAGGTCACACGGCATGAGACGGGAACAAGGGGTTCGGTGCGCATCATTCGGAAACAGATGAACCAACGCTGGCCGATAGTTCGGAAAGCCAAGCGAGACCCAAAGATGGGCGATTTTTTTCGGCGCGGTTCAATCTATGAACCCTCTGCCTGCGCCCAGGCTGCATCCATCAGTGCGCGGAAAACCGCCCGGCGATTGTCACCAGGCGGCTCCGTCATCCGCCTGACGAGGAGACTGAAATGTCAGGCGGCGTCCGGCTGATCGAAGGCTTGCGTCTCGGGCGCGGCAGTGTCTTCACGCCTCTCAAACAGGCTCGCAATCCGCGCCCAGGCATCGGCGGGCGGAGAGCCTGCACCCTCGACAAGGCGGGGTGGCGGGGTCTGCATCCATGCGGGACGCCAGTCGGGATTGGGGTCGCATCCATTGCCGTTGATCCGGTTGCCGATGATTGCTTTCTGTACCTTGGCGGTGTCGCTGGCGCAGGATTCGGCGAGCGATTTCGAGCCAATGTCAGCGACCATGACATTGATCGCCCGCTTGTCGCGCAGGAGATCGAAGAAGGCTGGGTCAGGCTTCCAGCATGCAGACAAATCCGTCTCACAGACATGCAGCACCGCCTCAACAACCGGCCCGCCTGCTTCCAGCGTGTGCGCCATCGCGAAGGCCAGTATCTCCATGACTTCGCCGTCCGACATGGCGAGCAAGGCGGCAAAGACTTTGTAGAGCCGGTAGGCGTCACCATTGCGCCGCGCCTCTCATCCAAGACACCGGGCCGCTGATCCGCTCAAAGAGCGGGTTCTGGTTGGCGATCCCGTTACCCACTGCTCGCAAATCCCTGCGCGGCGGCCGGATCACCCCCAGCGAATAGGAACGGCGACGCGGGCTGCGCCTTCAATTCGTCTATCGCCGCACAGGCCCAAGCCTGCTGTTGGCGGAGGGACGGCTGAACACCAAGGGCCAAGCAGTCGTGTCTAGCTCGAAGACCGGGCGTCGCAAGGTCACCGCGCCGATCTTCCTGCTGGTGCCGCAGGTCAAGTTGCCGAAGCGGCTCAATCTCGCACGGGACGCAACGCGGGCGCATGAGGCCGTGCCGGGCCTGATCGTGGCGAACTGGGTGGACGGGCGATTGGGCCGATACCGGTGATCGAGGCGAAGCCGCCACTAGCTGTAGTCGAGAAGTTTCAAGACGGTTTCTACTATGGCTTCGGGACGATCCTCCTGAACCAAGTGCCCAGAATTGTGGACCGGGATACAATCATACTCAGAGATCAACTTGGCGAGGGCTACCCCCTTTTCATATGGTATCCATTCGTCATTCTGACCCCATAGCACGGTAACGGGGCAGTCCATTGTATCGTATCGCCTTTCAACTTCATCCGTAAACTTCTGATCCATCTGCCCGATCTGCCGGTAGAACGCACGTTGGCCGACTGGGCCAAGCCATGGGCCGCTGTAGATATCCAGAGCTTCCTCGGACAACGGATGATGAGCTGCCGTCTGCAAGTATGCTCGCAATAGAGCCCGGTGCATGTAATCCGGCATGCCAGAAAACGCCGCCTCGTGCTTGCGCACATGCTGCACTAGAGGAGATCCCCATGGGGCGAGGGCAACGGCGTCGAAGATTGTCAGGGAGCTGTAGCGAAGACCGTCCAAGAAATAGGCTCGCAACGCTGTCGCTCCGCCGAAATCATGCGCCAGAACGTCCGGGCGCTCGAAGCCCCATTCCGCAAAGAGGGAGCCAAGAACCTTGTTCTGCACGGCGAGAGATACGTCCTGACCTTCGCGCATCTCGGACAGCCCGTACCCGACAAGATCGAAGTAATAGACGGTTCTGCGGTTTGCGAGTTGAGGTACGATCCTGCGCCAGACCTGTGAGGAAAAGGGCGTCCCATGAATGGCAACAAGCGGCGGACCGTTCCCGGTCCTACCCCAGCGGACAGCATTACCTTCGACGGTCGTGGTGTTTGGCAGTTCCAGCATCACATTCTCTCATATTGTCATATAGCTAAATAACTATATGATGATCGCTATGGACAGATCAACACAAATCAAGGCCATGGCCAGCGAACCGCGACTGAGGATCCTTCGGTTGCTGGCGGAACCAAAAAAGCACTTCCGTCACCAATGTTCGGCCGATCCTGTCGAGTTTGGTGTGTGCATGACGCTGATTGCTGAGGCCCTGACCGTCGCGCAGCCGACTATCAGTCGACATCTGGAAATCCTCAGGCGGGCCGGCTTCATCATTGTGCGAAAGCACTTGAAATGGTCGTATTGCAAACGCGATGAAGCTGCGATCAGGGACTATCTGAACTGGTTGGGCACGGAGCTCTCCGCAAAAGCGTAGTTCGGCTGAAGGCTCTTAGCGACACACAGCTTTGGAGTAGCCATGCCCACCTTCCGCGAAACCATCCTCGCCGCGCTGCAGGCGCGGCTGCAGCCCCTTGCCTCCCTCGTCCTGCGTGGCGACGCCTTGCCCAAGCGCGTGCCGGCCAATGGCCTGCTGATCCTGCGCGACGGCGAGCCGGGGGAAAGGGAGGTGACGCTGTCGCCGCTCGCCTACCACTACCGGCACCGTGCCGAGATCGAGGCGGTGTTCCAAGGCGCCGACCGTGACGCCGCCATCGACACGCTGACCGCCAGCATCGGCACGGCGGCCATCGCCGACCGCACGCTGGGCGGGCTCTGCGACTGGGTCGAGGCGGAAGCGCCGCGCCCCGTGGACCTGCCGGTCGAGGGCGCTGCCAGCCTGAAGGCGGCCGTGATCCCGGTGGTGCTGCACTATTCCACGGCCGACCCGCTGGCCTGACCCCGACAACCCGAGGAGAACACCATGGCACGAGCC